>JAFSBF010000069.1 GCA_017441965.1 Clostridia bacterium
CAGTCAAGGTAGAGCCGCTTACCAAATATAAATTTTCCGCTATGGTAAAATGTTCCGATATAGAATCCACGCCGACCCGAAAACGCCGTGCAAGCAACTCATCTGTTATAGAGGAAATACACTTCAAAGGTGCTTATATTACTCAGGAATGCATTATTAATTATAATTTTGAAAACCGCGCATCTACTGATCCTTTAATAAGCACAGAATGGGTCAAGCACGAACTGTTTTTTACAACAACCGCTGCTCAGAACGACGTCACGCTTGAACTTAATGTTGGCGATGGCAGCGATGTATCTTATAACGGTACAATCTGGTTCAGCGATGTAAAGCTTGAAAAAGCCGAAGTTACAAACGATTGGAATATACTTGCCGTTACATATAAGGATATTGACGTTGATGTTAACCTGCACGATAAAACAACCAGTCTGCAGCCTGACGGCGAAGAGCTTACCAATTACAAAAACTCTTTTACCGATGAAGAAATAACGGTATTTCAGAATGCCGTCCTTAATCTCAAAGCATCATTAAGAGCAATGTCGGGCGGACTTGTAAATGTAAAGGACGTTGATTTTGTTACGGCCCAAAAGCCTGTAAACGAAGTTGACAGCTTTTTCAGATGGGATTACAGATGTGATCCGAATGATCTAAAAGGCTACCGTATGTACCCAAAATCAGAATGCTTCACAAGCGTTATAGATGAGCAATTTGAAAAAAAGCACTATAATGCAATAATAATTCTTACCCCTATGAGTGATATTTCAGGCGGCTGGGATGGTACTTACGGTAGCTATAAGGACGCTTTACTTGTAGAAATATCCGATACAGAATCTCTGAATAACCGTGAATTTCCGGAAGCCCTGATAGTTCACCAATTACTGCATCAGCTTGAAGCGTCAATCAAAGCTCCGGGCGATCGATGCTGCACCAGTCTTCATATCCGTTCCCGATACGGATACAGCGACGACGCTATGGGAGATTATAAATGGTATTCGGATTATATGAGAGCTTTGCTGCCGGATAATCTGGGAATAAACCCCTGCGCTTATATGATGCCTGACGGCAGATACACTTTAGTCAATGGTGATATGACAACAGCAGGTGATATTATACAGGATATTACAAAATGCAGCGTCGAGAAAATTGACGATTACATTTACAGAGGCAAAAAGATAACTCCTGACTTTACGATCACAGACAGAGGCTACACCCTGAAAAAAGGTATCGACTACACCGTAAAATACAAAAACAACAAGAATGTAGGCAAGGTAAAGATCACTATAACGGGCAAAGGAAGATATGCCGGAACATTAATCGCATACTTCAACATTGTCGCAGACAAGCCATCCGAAAAGCTTTAAAGAACCTGCGGATCTTTCAGCTTTATCACCCGTAGGTCTGCACAAGCTCCAGCAGGCCGCTTTCGGCAATATCCTTCGGGGTGACTATCATTCCGCCGTCCGAGTCGATGTCGTAGCCGAAGGAAGCGTAGGCAAGCCATACAAGATGTGCGCACTGGGTACCGTAAACATCTTCAAGGGGCGTGTATTTCCGTGGAAATACCCCCACAAGGAAATTATAGGGCTTGTTTCCGAGAAATTCCTCTGCCGCATCCGCAATTTCCGCCCTTTCCTCCGCAGTTGCATTTTTAAGCCTGAGGACCTTGAAATTGGGGTAGGCTTCCCATTTGGAAAGACTCTGAAAGGCGGTGTTGCTGCCGATGACAACCGCTTCAAGGGTACGTCCCTTTTCGGCGTCGGTGACGATAGCGGCGTGACCGTTGCGCCAGCTTAAAATGTGCGAGGCTGTGGTAACGAGAATGTCCCCGTCCTCAACGGTGACGATTTCCGCTTTCGGGTCGGGGACGTATTCCTCAAACGAAACAGGGGTGGTGTGGACGCATTCATAGTCCGTATCCGCAAAATACACCGCCTGATATTTAAGCAGCGCACTGCCGTCCCGAAGCCTGTCAGCCGCTGCCCTGCCAAGACCCGTCTGCCGCAGTATGAGAGCGTAGTCCTCGTCGGAATAGCCGCTTTTGTAAATGACTCCGCTTAAGCTTTCGTAAGCGGCTGGTCTGATGTGAGCAAGGGTCTCCGTGTAATTTTTTGAGCAGACATACGCCGCAATCAGAGCGTAGATTATCAGCAGCACCCATATATTTTTCCTGTCTTTTTTCATTCTTAAATCTTCCGTTTTTGCTTATAGTTTAAACGGGAGATTTTGTTTTATACGGATTTTCCGTAAATAAAAAAGTGCGTAAATTTATTTCCGCACGACAGATTGTCGATAAAGTTGCAATTGAGAAAAAATTGCACAAAAACGCTCGACGTTAAAGTTTAGGTCAAGCCTTTTCAAATCGCTTGAAAGCAAACTGCGTTTGCTTAGGTCAAAGGGCAGACCCTCGTCGTATGTCATCG
>JAFSBF010000070.1 GCA_017441965.1 Clostridia bacterium
CACACGCGTATATAAAATAGCAAACGGTCAGGGATTCTTTTATTTAAGAATCTCTGACCGTTTTGTTATTAACTGTGCATTATATTAACAAACACTAATTCAGGTCTATTGAAAATTCGTGGTATTCGTGTGCTTTCCCTTGACAGTCCTCGGCTTACAATCAGTTTTCTTCCGTCAAAATCGTACATACCGCCTGCTAACTTCGGGAAAAAGCCTTGATTTGGAGCATACAAGCCATTTAGTATAAAAGGAATTCCAAATTGCCCTCCGTGAGCGTGTCCCGATAATACTGCATCAAAATCATATTGAAAATACTTTTCTGCATTTTCAGTGCGATGTGAAAGAAGCAAATTGAATATATCCTCTTCTGCTTTTTCTCCTACTTCTTCAAGTTGTTTTTCCCAAGCCGGATAAGCGCTGTCATATACATTTACCTCAGGGTCATCAATTCCCGAAACGGAAATTTTATTCTCGCCTATCTTAATCACATCGGTATTCCCCCGCAAAACAACTATTCCTTTATAGGTAAGATAGTCAAACATATTATCCATTCTTTTACTCCACCACTCGTGGTTTCCGCTGACATAATACGTTTTATACTTTTGTGCCAACGCATCAACAAACACTTTGGCATTATTATCATCTAAAACATCATCAAAAATATCGCCGCCCAGAAGCACGACATCAGGCTGATACTTTTCTATTTTATTAAGAAGCTTTTTCTGATTTTTTCCATAATAGCAAGAATGTAAATCCGTTACCAAAGAAAGCTTTATTTTACTATCGATTTTGGGGCTTTTCACATTGTATGTAACGGTCTTCAATCGCACATCAAAGGCAAAAGCCAATATGCATACAAGAAATAAGACTATGGAAAAAATATACTTCCGCTTTTTCATATGACTTTCTCCTCTCAAAAGAAGAACTTTTACTTCACGCTCCACTTTGATATGTTTTTGTATGGAAATCCCGCCTGTGGATTAAGCTTTCCCATAACCTTTTCGCCCGTTATAAGGGTATCCTTACAAAATACAAGTCCGCACACGGGCTGCTCACGGGAAAAGACCTCCTCGAAATTAAACACAGCATCAGAAAGGGAATCCTTGCTTGGAGAAGATGCTATTGCCGAGAGTGCTAAATTCATATACTCACTTGTATATCCATAGGTGTTAAGCGCACCGTTTTCGGAAAGCAAAAATTCAAAATCATAGAGATTTCCTATTCTTGTTCCACCTAAATACGCCTCAAATTGACCGCTTTCAATTTCTTTTTTATAATCTTCAAACGAAAGCTCTTTTATCTCTACCTCAATACCTGCATTAAAGAGTTGCTTTTTTATAATCTGTGCCGTTTTAATACGGTTTTGATTATCACTATTTACAAGCAAGGTGAAGGAAAGCTTCTCCCCCTTGTCATTTTTTAAAAGACGTGTTTTTTCGTCAAACGAATATCCTTCAAAGAAAAGCAGTTCATGTGCATTTGCAAGATTATACTGCACACCCTCCGATACAGCTATGATTTCCTTTGCCCCCGGATGAAGCGGTGCATTGGCAGTGTCTGCCGCACCAAAATAACCTTCGCTTACAATCTCACTGCGGTCTATTGCACACGATATCGCTGCCCTTACTGCCTGCGATGAAAAAACACGGCTTTTATGGTTAAACGCCATAAATTCATACTTTGAAGATGGGTAAAGGGTGCTCCTTACAGTAGTTTTCGGCGTACTGTTCTGAAGGTCAAAGGACTCACCCGTTGTGGCATTTATAACACCGGTATTAAATGCATCGGTTGCCGTCTGCATATCACGAATTACCGACACCGAAACCTCTTTGCACTGTGCCTCTCCTCCGTGCCATTTGTCAAACCTTTCAAGTTCAAGACTTGTTGAAACAAGATATTTTTTCAGTTTATATGCGCCTGTTCCCACGACGGTTTCATTTGGCGACAGATTGTGCGACGCAATAATCGGGAATGTCAGCGAATAGGCAATCTGTCCGTAAGGTCTTGAAAGAGTAATTTTCAGCGAAAGCGGGTCGATGCTTTGTGCACTTTCAATATATTTAACACAATCTGCGTATTGCAGATGGGAATTTTCTTCCAAATAGTTTATTGTATGGATTACATCGCCTGATGTAAATTTAATCCCGTCGTGCCATAAAACGCCATCCCTGAGCATAATTACCGCACTTCTTGCATCATCTGCAATCTGTATACTGCGTGCAAGTACCCCTTCAGGCTCCATCATATCACTAAGTACAAAAAGTGGCTCATAGCACAGAGAAAACGCATCACTGACACTTATATTCTCCGCCTCAAGCGGGTTGAGGGAATTGGGAATACGCATCTGCATCATAATTTTCTGACCGTTCTCACTTTGTTTCTTTTCCTCTGTATTATCGCCTTTACAACCGCTTAACAAAAGCATTACTGACATAAGCACAGACATATATTTTAAAGCTCTTTTGTTATACATATTTACTCCCTCATACATATAATTCCCGCAAGCGTTCCGCTTTTCCCGTTTTGTCCACGGTGGGAAAAGAATAAATCATTATTACACTTTGTGCATATGCCTGAAAGTGTAATATTTTCCTCATTTACTCCGCACTCTTTTATAAGGTCATAATTCACCCTGCCCAAATCGAGCATATATTTATCCATAGGTTTTTGCACATAGTATTTTTCTTCAAATTTTAGTGCAACGTCACCATCAACCTCGTAGCAGCACTGACCTATACACGGTCCGATGGCAGCATATATATTTTTTGGTTCTGCACCTATTTCTATGAGCTTTTGCACAGTCTTTTTTGAAATACCGCCCTCTGTTCCCCGCCAGCCTGCGTGCACTGCGGCAATTGCACATATGTCCTGTGCGTATATAAGTACAGGCACACAGTCCGCACTGTAGCATAAAAGCGGTACGTTTTTAAGGGTAGTGATGCACGCATCAACACCATAATCCCAAGGGGTTTTTACGCCATATCCAATGCGTTTTTCATCTATTACCTCAACTCTGTCTGTATGCTCCTGACGAGTTGAGGTAAGTGCTTTTATATCAAGGGAAAGCTCTCTGCACAAAATCTCCTCATTCTTGTGTACGCACTCTATATCATCGCCACGTCTCGGGCTCATAGAAAGGCTTTCGTATGCACCACGGCTTACCCCGCCTTTTCTCGTTGTAAAACCGTGTATAATATTTTCAAACTGAGAAAACACGTCGCTTTGATAAAGTGCTATTGTTCCTATTTCTGTAATACACATAATCTTTTAATATCCTCCGCTTTTCCGGTTTCTTCATTTATTTTTATAACAACACCGCAAAGCTGTACCTGCCCCCTTGCCACATTGAAGGGCGGGCGTTTCTCCCCCGGGGGGAGGATAAAACGGGCAATTGAAACATCCTTATCAAGCCCAAGCACGCTATGCCTTACCCCCGTTCTTCCCACATCTGTAATATATGCCGTACCATTGGGAAGAATTCTTTCATCTGCCGTCTGAATATGCGTATGTGTTCCTAAAACTGCGCTTACCTTTCCGTCAAGATAGTAGCCAAGCGCCTCTTTCTCACTTGTTGCCTCTGCGTGAAAATCTATAATAATATTATTTGTCTTTTCTTTCGCCTTTTCTATAAGCTTATCTGCCTCAAAAAAAGGAGAACGGTTATCCTCATTCATATATATTCTGCCAATAAGGTTTATTATTGCAAGCTTTGCGCCTTTTGGTGTATTTATAATTGCCATACCCTCGCCGGGGTTTTCCCCGATAAGATTTGCAGGACGGATTATGTTCTCCCCTGCGTTAAAGAGCTTTATCACATCTTTTTTGGAATATGTGTGATTTCCCATAGTAAAAAAATCTATTCCCGCACGGCAAAGCTCCTCATAACCGTTTGTATTCATACCAAGACCGCCCGATGCGTTTTCACCGTTTGCGATTGTATAGTCAATATTATATTCTTCCTTAATTTCAGGGAGCAGTTCAAATACGCCGTCGCGTCCGCTGCGCCCCATAATGTCGCCAATAAATAAGATGTTCATTTTTAATACCTTTCCTGGAAAACGAAAGGGCATTTGATATAACAAATGCCCCTTGTGCTTTCTTAATTACTTAGCATAATCTGTAGTCCTTGTCTCACGAATAAGATTAATCTTAATCTGTCCGGGATATTCAAGCTCGCTCTCAATCTTCTTGACGATTTCTCTTGCAACAAATTCCATATCACCGTCACCGATTTCTTCGGGCTTAACCATAATACGAACCTCACGGCCTGCCTGAATTGCGTAGGATTTTTCAACACCTGCAAATGAGGTGGCAATTTCTTCAAGCTGCTGAAGTCGTTTTATGTAGGCTTCGATATTTTCCCTTCTTGCACCGGGTCTTGCCGCACTTACTGCATCGGCAGCCTGTACAAGGCACGCAATAATAGTCTTTGCCTCAACATCTCCGTGATGTGCCTCAATTGCGTGGATAACATCTTTATTTTCGTTATACTTTTTCGCAATATCAACACCGATGGAAATATGACTTCCCTCAATTTCGTGGTCAACTGCCTTACCAATATCGTGAAGCAGTCCTGCTCGCTTTGCAAGCGCAACATCCACACCAAGCTCCCCTGCCATAATTCCTGCAACGTGGGCAACCTCGATAGAATGCTTGAGCACGTTCTGACCGTAGCTCGTTCTGAATTTAAGCTTACCTAAAAGCTTAATGATTTCAGGATGCAAGCCGTGTACACCTGTATCGAATGTAGCCTGCTCACCCTCCTGCTTAATGGTTGCGTCAACCTCTTTTTTCGCACGCTCCACCATTTCCTCAATTCTTGAAGGATGAATACGTCCGTCTGTAATCAGTTTTTCAAGCGCAACTCTTGCAACCTCTCTGCGGATGGGGTCAAATCCTGAAAGGATAACCGCCTCGGGCGTATCGTCTATAATAAGGTCGATACCGGTGAGAGTTTCAAGTGTTCTGATGTTTCGGCCCTCACGACCGATAATTCTTCCCTTCATTTCATCGTTGGGAAGTGAAACAACCGAAACGGTAGTTTCTGCAACGTGGTCTGCCGCACAACGCTGAATACCTGCGCTGATAATGTTCTTTGCACGTTTGTCGGCCTCTTCCTTGGCCTGAGTTTCAATTTCCTTAATCATTATTGCAGCTTCGTGACGAACCTCGTCCTCAACATTACGAAGTAAATATTCCTTTGCTTCCTCCGCTGTCAATCCTGAAAGGCGTTCAAGCATTTCTATCTGCGCCTTATGAATGCCTGCAATTTTTTCCTTTTCTTCATCGGCTTCCTTGATTTTTCTGTTTAACGTTTCGTCCTTTTTCTCAAGGGACTCCGTCTTTTTATCAAGAGCCTCTTCCTTTTGCTGTAGTCTGCGTTCCTGCCTTGAGATTTCAACACGTCTTTCCTTAAGCTCTTTTTCAGCCTCATTACGGTTTCTGATAATCTCTTCCTTTGCGCTCAGCAGTGATTCACGCTTTTTGTCCTCAGCCTTTTTCGTGGCTTCATCGACAATGCGCTTTGCCTCTGCTTCTGCTCCGCCTATTTCAGCTTCAGCTATCTTTTTTCTGTATGAAATACCTAATCGAAAGCTAATCACTCCGGAGGCGATTGCAAGAACCAGTGCAACTACAGCAGCAATGGCAATTTCCATTGTAGCACCTCCTTATATATATTAAGTCTTTATACACAAAGACAATTATATTATATATTTTTTTGTTAAAACTGTCAAGATTAAATATTGTCTTTTATGCATTTTTTCGAGTATGAAAATTTTTTTAATATTAAGAAAAAAGTTGTTGCATTTATAAAAAACTTATGCTATAATAGCTTTTGCTGAATTGTTATTTAATTTTTTTATTATATCCATTTTTTCAGAAAGAGGTGAATGTCGTGAGAGAAGGTATCCATCCTGATTATAAGCAGACAGCCATCAAATGTGCTTGCGGTAATGTAATTGAAACAGGTTCTACAAAGGAAAACATTTTTGTTGAAATTTGTTCTAAGTGCCATCCTTTCTTTACAGGAAAGCAGAAATTCGTTGATGCAGGCGGACGTGTTGAAAGATTCAGAAAGCGTCTTGAAGCGTCAAAGAAATAAGGCAAAAAAGCAAGAGAAAACTAAG
>JAFSBF010000071.1 GCA_017441965.1 Clostridia bacterium
GTACTGATGCGGCGGATAGCCAAAATGATTTTTAAAAATTACGGAAAATCTGTCCTTGCTGAGATTTAATTTATCTGCATATGATGTTACATCTATTGATGGGCAGCGAAATTCTCTGTTAATATCAGATGCAAGCTTTCGTATCTGCTCAAAGTGAAAATCAGGGGGAATGCGTGATTCTGAAAGTGTGCACATAAGCTGAGTGAAAAGAGCATTTATGCGAAGCTCATAGAACTCACTTTTTATCATAAATTCATTCAGGAAAAATGCAAAGGCAGTACGCACTTCTTTTTCTGTGTAGCAGCAAAATACGCCGCTTTCGAGATTATACCTATTAAGGAAATTTTCCTTTTCTTCGGGAATAAACTGTGCGTAATAGAGTGTTGTTTTTGCTTTCCCTGAAATGGTGAAGCTGAGTACATCCTGCGGTGAGGCTATAATGAAACTGCACGATTTTATTTTATATGTATCCTCATTAAAGGAAACCGTAGCTTTCCCAAGAGGCATAAAAAGAATACAGAAACAATCCTCATCAGCAGGATTTGTTATATTGACATTAAGCTTTGAAAACACTCTTTTTCCACAGGATACAATTTTAATATTTGACATAAAAACGCATCCTTTTATCTGTATACGTGGAAACCATTTCCGACAATTTGCTGAGATTCTGAAAAGATTATGAAGGCCTCAGCGTCTATATCAAGAATTTTCCTCTGAAATTCAGGCGTTTCGTTATCCTTAAGTGCGCACATAAGCATTGTTTTCTTTTCAAGTGTATAGGCACCGATAACATCAAAAATCGTTACACCTCTGGGTGAAGTGGATATAAGAAGCTGTGAAACCTCATGCCCTTTTTCCGTAACAACAAAGGCGAGCTTTGAAATATTAAGCTTCTGGATAAGCCAGTCAACAGAAAAAGTCGAAAGAAAAAGAGCTACAATGCCCCAAAGTGCAAGGTCAATCTGTCTGAAAACAATAAGTGATGAAATAATAACAAGTGCATCTACAAAAAGGAGAAGCTTGCCAATCTTGAAATGCGGGAAAAAGTGCTGAAGGAGCCTTCCCAAAATATCTGTTCCGCCCGTTGAGCCGCCTGAAAGGAAGGTAAGACCTATACCGAAGCCGTATAAAAGTGAGCCGAATATTGTTGCAAGAATAATATCGTTTGTCATGGGCGGCAGATAAGAAAAAATCTGAACAAAAAGTGAAATGGATGCCGCACCGATAAGTGTTTTAAAAACAAATGCCTTACCTAAAAACTTAAGAGAAAGCAAAAGAAAAATTATATTAATAACAGCAAATGAAAGTCCCGGAGGGATTTTTGCAAGATGGTAGAGTATAGTGGATAAACCTGATACGCCGCCGCTTACAACCTTGTTTGGAAGATAAAATACGCTTATACCAAACGCCGTAATAATAGGTCCAATGATAAACAGAATGTTTTGTCTTAGTTTACTGTTCATAAAAACTCTCCTAACTGAAAAGATACTAATAAAAGATAACATACTTGTAGATTTTTGTCAAGCAAGCAAAGAAAAAGAATAATTTTCATAACTACTTGAAATAAGTGATATGTTTTGATATAATCGTGGTGATTTATATTGTTTAGAGGGTGAATTAATGAATATCATTATCGTAGGTTGCGGCAAGGTAGGACAAAAAATTGCCGAAAAACTCAGTAATGAAAATGAATATAATATAACAGTAGTTGACCTTCGTCACAGTGTTGTTGACGAAATAGTTAACCGCTATGACGCTATGGGCGTAGTCGGTGACTGTATTGATGCTGAAATTCTGGAGGAAGCAGGGGCAAAGAGTGCCGATATCCTTATTGCGGTAACAGGCAGTGATGAGCTTAATTTTATGACGTGTCTGCTTGCCAAAAAAATGAGCGATTGCCAGACTATTGCACGAATAAGAAAGCCTGAATACAGAAGGACAATCAATCTGTTTAAGGATGACCTTGGTCTTGCTATGGTTATAAATTCCGATGTTGCGGCGGCACACGAAATTGCACGTGTACTGAAATTTCCGACAGCAATACAGATAGATACCTTTGCAAAGGGAAGAGTAGAAATTTTGAAGTTTAAAGTTCCGGAAAATTCTGTTCTGTGTGATTTGAAGCTTTCAGAAATGACGGCAAAGCTCAATTGTGACGTTCTCGTCTGTGGTGTAGAGCGTGACGGACAGGTACATATACCTGGTGGTAATTTTGTAATAAAAAGCGGTGACCTTGTAAGTATTGTGGCAACATACCATAATTGTTCTGCATTTTTCAAAAAAATAGGAATTAAGTCAAACCGTATTAAGGATACAATTATTATCGGCGGCGGTGTTACGGGTTATTATCTGGCAGATTTACTTATTCAGTCGGGTATCAGTGTTAAAATAATTGAACAGAAGAAAGAACGATGCGAGGAGCTTGCATATCTTCTCCCGAAGGCAACCGTTATTTGCGGAGACGGAACGGATAATTCCCTTTTACTTGAAGAAGGGATTGAATATGCTGATTCTGTAGTGGCACTTACCAATATTGACGAGGAAAATATTCTGCTCTCTCTTTTTGCACGCAGTAAAACGAAGGGTAAGCTTATAACAAAAATTAACAGAATAGCTTATGATGAGGTTATCAAGAAGCTTGACCTTGACACAATAGTTTATCCAAAGAACATTACTGCTGAAAATATTTTAAAATTTGTAAGAGCGACAAATAATTCGTTGGGAAGCAGCAATATTCAGACAATGCACTTTATCCTTGACGGTAAGGCGGAGGCGTTGGAATTTAAAATAGGCGAAAGCTCAAAGGTTACGGGAAAACCGCTTGAAACGCTTAATATTTCAAAGGGAATACTTGTTGCGTGCATAAACAGAAACGGAAAGATAATAATCCCGAAAGGTTCCGACAAGATTGAGGTTGGTGACAGTGTTATTGTTGTAACTACAAGAGGCGCGTTAAAAGATATTAATGATATTTTGGAAGGTTAATGCATTATGAATTATAAACGAATACTCCATACACTGGGACTTGTGCTTTGTTGCGAAGCAGGGTGTATGCTGCTGCCGCTTATATGTGCAATTATATACAAAGAAACCGTTGTAGGTACTTTTGTTGTATCTATTGTACTGTGCCTGTCGGCAGGAATTATTCTTGCAATGCAAAATTCGAAAAATAAAGAGATTTATGCAAAAGAAGGCTTTATTATTGTTGCGCTTAGTTGGATAATAATGAGCGTGTTCGGTGCAATGCCTTTTGTTATTTCAGGGGCAATTCCAAGCTTTATACACGCCCTTTTTGAAACGGTTTCAGGATTTACAACGACGGGGGCAACAATTATTAAAGATGTTGAGGCTCTGCCTAAAAGCATATTATTCTGGAGAAGCTTTACCCACTGGATAGGCGGTATGGGTGTTCTGGTATTTCTGGTTGCACTTCTTCCTATGTCAGGCGGAAATAATCTTCATTTGATGAAGGCAGAAAGCACTGGACCATCTGTAAACAAGCTTGTTCCAAAGGTTAAATCAAGCGCAAAAATTCTTTACGGAATTTACATTGCAATGACCATTATTCTGACTCTACTCCTTCTTGCAGGAGGTATGAGCCTTTTTGATTCACTTACATACGCATTCGGTACGGCAGGTACGGGCGGATTTGGTGTCAAAAATTCAAGTATGGCAGATTACAGTCCGTATCTTCAGGTTGTAATCACAATATTTATGGCACTGTTTGGAATAGATTTTTCAGTTTATTTCATTATACTGATGCGAAAATTCAAGCTGCTTTTGCGTGCGGATGAAGTCAAAACCTATATAGGAATTATACTTATATCTACGGCTATAATATGCGTGAATTGTTACAGTGTGTTTGGAAATATATGGACATCACTCAGGCACAGTGCATTTCAGGTATCGTCAATTATAACAACAACGGGATTTGCGACGGTTGATTTTGATAAATGGCCCGAGCTTTCTAAGACGATATTAGTTCTGCTTATGTTCATTGGTGCTTGTTCAGGAAGTACGGGCGGTGGTATAAAGGTTTCACGTGTTGTGATTTTCTGCAAGAGCATCGGTAAGGAAATTATGCTGGCAGCACATCCGAAAAGTGTTAAAAAAACTATGATGAACGGAAGAATTATAGAGCACGAAACTATCAGGGTAATAAATGTATATATGGCGGCGTATCTTGTGATTTTCGTTTTATCAGTTCTGCTCATAAGTCTTGATAATCTTGATTTTACTACAAATTTTACTGCTATTGCGGCAACGCTTAACAATGTCGGTCCGGGACTTGCAAAGGTAGGGCCTACGGCGAATTTTTCGATTTATTCACCTTTTTCAATTATTGTTATGACGTTTGATATGCTGATAGGAAGACTTGAAATATTCCCGATGCTTGTACTGTTTTCAAAATATACGTGGCGTAAATAGGGGATGTAAAAAAAGTCCAGACCGCAAAAAGACGATAAATATATAATAATACAGTGTGCGAATAATAATAAAAATTCATATTGTTGTCGAAAAATCTCACTTTATTCGATTTTTCTTAGTTTTGAGTCTTTTTGCTACGAACAAACTTCACCTCTCGCTGTATACACATACAGCTTCGGGTAACCCAAACCTACGGTTTGGTTCAGTTTGTCCGTTCTGAAGCATTTTTTCCTATCCCCACTTAAAATGAGCAATCCCCTTTTTAGGAGATTGCTCATTTCTATTTTGAAAGATTGGTTTCACGTATCTTCTTTCTTACAGAAAGCACCATAGAAGGGGAGACGGAAAGCTCGTCAACGCCCATTCTCAAAAACTTTTCCGTAAGAGAGGTATCTGCGGCAAGCTCTCCGCAAATTCCTACCCATATTCCTGCATCGTGTGCACTTTTTACAGTCATTTCTATCATTTTTAAGACAGCCTCACTGTGAGGGTCAAAAAAGTCATCAAGCTGTTCATTTTGTCTGTCAATCGCCAGCGTGTACTGAGAAAGGTCGTTTGTTCCTATACTGAAAAAGGAAACCTCTTTTGCAAGCTTATCCGATACCATTACAGAAGCAGGCGTTTCTATCATAATACCTTGTTCGGGAATTGCGAACGGAATTTTCTGCGATGAAAGCTCGGATGCAACCTCAGAGACGATTGCTTTTATTTTATGAATTTCGTCAAGCGAAATTATCATAGGATACATAACTGAAATATTTCCATATACAGATGCACGCAAAAGAGCACGCAGCTGAGTTTTGAAAATTTCCTGACGTTTAAAGCAAAGCCGTATTCCCCGAAGACCGAGTGCGGGATTTTCCTCTTCCTTTAGTCCTAAATATTCGACCTTTTTATCTGCACCTATGTCAAGGGTGCGGATTATAACCTTTTTTCCTGCCATTGTTTCAGCGACTGTTTTGTATATGGCAAATTGTTCTTCCTCGCCTGGGGCAGTGTCACTTTCAAGGTAAATAAATTCACTTCTGAAAAGTCCGATACCCTCTGCATCGTTGAAAAGGACAAGGGGAAGGTCCTTTATATTTCCCATATTTGCATAAAGCTTAATTTTCTTGCCGTCAAGCGTTATGTCCTCTTTACCTTTAAGAAGCTGCAGCAGCTCTCTTTTTTTCAGCTGCTCATCAAGCTTCGTTTTCATTTGGGAAAGAAATTCTTCTTCAGGCTCAATATAGACGTTGCCTGTATAGCCATCCACAATTCCCATTTTGCCGTCAGCGTAATTGTTTTCATATATATCCACGCCGATTATAGCGGGGATATTCATTGTTCTGGCAAGTATGGCAGTGTGGGAATTAAGAGAGCCTTTTGATGTTACAAAGGCAAGTATACGTGATTTGTCAAACTGTACAGTCTGACTTGGGGTAAGCTCGTCTGCAACGAGAATAACAGGCTCATCGCCTGAAATCTTACTTTGAGAAATATCACTTAAAATATTAATAACACGGTCGGAAATGTCTTTTACATCTGTAGCACGTGCCTGCATATATGCATCATTCATAGCTGAAAACATTTTTGAAAAGTTTTGGGCCGCTAACATGACGGCATATTCTGCGTTAAGGCTTTGTGTGCATATCATACTTTTAATAGCATCAAGATAGTCTGCATCCTCAAGCATCAGAATGTGAATGTCAAAAATTGCGGCATTGTCCTTTCCGACTTCCTCCAGTGCTTTTTTTTGCAGTTTTTTAAGCTGTGCTATAGCTTTAGCCTTTGCTTCTGTAAAACGCAGATATTCTGCATCACAATCTTTTATGTGCGTACGTTTTACGTTCACAGGTTCCTTTTTCCAGATTTTTATTTTGCCAATGGCAATTCCGCCAAAGACACTTTTTCCCTGATAAATTAGCATAGTATATTCTCCATTACAAATTCTTTTCGAGAAACTCTTTAAGTGCGTGCATAGCTTCTTCTTCATCTGCTCCGCTTATATTTATTTTGAGGCTGTGACCGCATTTTGCACCCAAGCCCATAACTGCAAATATTCTTTTTGCATCAGCGCTTTTCCCGTCAAGCTCTAAAGATATGTCAGCCTTAAATCCCGATGCCGCTTTGACGAGCATTCCTGCAGGTCTTGCGTGTATTCCAAGGGGGTCTTTAACGGTGTAGATAAATTCTTTCATACGCATATTTCCTTTCTTCATCAACTAATTTTAATATTTCGTAATTTTGCGTATTTATTCAGCTTGACTTTTTAAAATTTAGAATGTAAAATAGAGAACGTGAAAAAAAGGGGGCAGATTATAATGCAGCTTTTAAACGGAAGACCCGAAAATTGCGAAAAAAGGCTTTTAAAAGAAATTAAATGTTATGATTTTCTGGATGGTTTAGACATAAATTATTTAAGAGTAGACCATAACGAGGCGGAAAATATGGAAATTTGCAGCGAGATAGAAAAAGTTCTCGGTGCGCAGATTTGTAAAAATTTATTTTTATGTAACCGTCAGGAAACTCAGTTCTACCTTCTTATGATGCCCGCAAATAAACCTTTTAAAACAAAGGATTTGTCAAAACAGATTGAAAGCAGCCGCCTTTCTTTTGCAAGTTCGCAAAATATGGAAAAATATCTAGATATAACACCCGGCTCTGTGAGTGTTTTAGGTCTTATGAATGATAAGGAAAATGCAGTAAGCCTTCTTGTGGATAAGGATTTGATGACCGAGGAATATATAGGAGTTCATCCGTGTATAAATACAAGCAGCCTTAAAATAAAAACAGAGGATGTTTTTGAAACCATTGTCAGGGAGCTTAATCATCCTATGACGGTTGTATCATTGCCGGATACTTCTAATGAATAAATTGTGAGGTTATTTATGCAGCTTGATTTTTTATTTTTATTTAACAGCATATTGCTTGGAACAGGGCTTGCAATGGATGCTTTTTCCGTTTCACTTGTAAACGGTCTTAACGAGCCGAAAATGAGCAGGGTAAGGCTTTGTGAAATTGCAGGTGTATTTGCCTTTTTTCAGGCGTTTATGCCTATGACAGGCTGGTTTTTGGTGAAAAGCGTTGCAGATAAATTTACTGCGTTTCAAAAGTTTATTCCCTGGATTGCGCTTTTACTTTTGCTTTACATAGGAATAAATATGCTCCGTGAGGGAATAAAAAATGATGGGGTAGAGAAAAATGTTGCAGCAGTAAGCGTTACTGAGCTTATAATTCAGGGGATTGCAACATCAATTGATGCACTTTCTGTTGGGTTTACGATTTCTTCGTATAATGCAGTGATGGCTTTTCTCTGCTCGCTTATTATAGCGGCAGTGACGTTTTTGATATGTGCTGCAGGCATAATAATAGGCAGACATTGCGGAACAAAGTTTTCGGGAAAATCATCAATGCTTGGCGGCATTATATTAATATTTATCGGCATAGAAATTTTTATAAAGGGAATTTAAAAAAGCGTTGTAATATAAACAAAAATGTGATAAAATAATCTGCAAATGAAAATAAGGCGGCGGTAACTGTGAAAACAAGAATTGGAATATTTGGATACGGAAACCTTGGTAGAGGGGTAGAAGCGGCAATCAAGCAAAATAGTGATATGGAGCTTGTGGCAGTTTTTTCCAGAAGAAATCCTGACAGTGTTAAAATAAATACAGACGGTGTCAAGGTTTATTCGTGTGACGATATAGAAAAATTTACTGATAAAATAGACGTATTAATCCTTTGCGGAGGAAGTGCGACAGACCTTCCCGTGCAGACACCCGAGATGGCGCAGATGTTTAATGTTATTGACAGCTTTGATACACACGCTAAAATACCTGAGCATTTTGATGCCGTAAATGAAAAGGCAGAAAAAAGCGGAAAGGTTGCAATAATATCAGTTGGCTGGGATCCGGGAATGTTTTCTTTAAACAGACTTTACGCAGGTGCAATTCTTCCCGAAGGAAAGGATTATACCTTCTGGGGAAAAGGTGTAAGTCAGGGACATTCTGATGCTATCAGAAGAATTGACGGTGTTGTTGATGCAAAGCAGTACACAATCCCCGTGGAAAGTGCGCTTGATGCGGTAAGAAGCGGAAGCGAGCCATCTCTTACCACTCGACAGAAGCATACGAGGGAATGCTTTGTTGTGATAGAGGACGGTGCGGACAAGGAAAGAATTGAAAAGGAAATAGTTACAATGCCCAACTACTTTGCTGATTATGATACAACAGTTCATTTTATCAGCAAAGAAGAGCTTGAAAAAGAGCATAGTGCAATACCGCACGGCGGTTTTGTAATACGAAGCGGAAAAACAAATGGCGGTAAAAACAGCCATATTATTGAATACAGCTTAAAGCTTGATTCCAATCCTGAATTTACCGCATCGGTGCTTCTTTGCTATGCACGTGCCGCACACAGAATGAATAAAGAGGGTATGAAAGGATGCAAGAGTGTCCTTGATGGACCGCCATCATATCTGAGCACAAAGAGTGGGGAAGAGTTAAGACGTGAATTGTTATAAAAAACATCCGAGGAAGACTTTCTTCCTCGGATGTTTTATGTTATTCGTTATAATATTTTTCTTTAAGCTCTATCTCAACCTCTGTAGTGTCACCTGCGGGCACTGCAGAATCAGGGAATTTGAGGCGTATTCTTACTTTACTGCTTACCTCAAACTGAGCAAGATTAATTTCTTCTGTTTCAATTTGCTTTATTTTATCAAAGGCTTCGCCCTCACCGTATATTTTTACAGTATATTTAGAGGGGAGGGAATGTGTTTTTTCACCCGTAGTTTTAAGTACAACGGGAACTGTTTTTACATCATAAAACGTATATGAAACATCAACCTTATCAGGCGTGCACACAACCCCTTCAAGCGGTGTGCCGTCTTTTCCATAGGCAACAAGCTTTGCTGTTTGCTTTGTTTCCTTGGAATTTGGAATAATACTCTCTGTTTTAACACTTGCAATCTCATTTAAAATACTCTTGGGTGCAGAAACAGAAACTTCGCTGTGTGAGAGCCTATGCGAGCTTACAATAAGGTCTGAATCATGGCTTTGTGCAATATCAGCCTCAATATCGAAGGTGTTTTTCTGCATTGCTTCTATCACTACAGCAATATCCTTGCCCTTTACATAATACGTTGCACCTGATACAGACGAGCTTACCGTTGCGGGGATAACGTATTTTCCGCTTTCCTTAATTGACGATACATTGATAACGGCGGAGAGAGTTTTGTTTGAAACCCGTGCAAGGCTGAGTCTTCGTGCAGTTACTTTTACGTCAACACTTTTTTCTGAAACGGAATATACTGAAAAACCGTTTTCCTTCAGTGCCTGTTCACCTGCAATAGCAAGGGGAACATTTTTTACTGTTTTTGACATTGTTGGGTTTTCCTGATAGGAAACGTAAAACCACAAAATAGCTGCCAGTGCTACACAAATAATTTTTACGGCAAATTTATCACGTGTCATTTTTTCCATCTCAGCCGCTCCTTCCATTTTGCAAGTGTGTTGTCATCCTTTTTAGAGGTATCGGAAGAAAGTACCTTCATAATAGCTTTTTTCAGGGTTTCTTCAGTGTAGTTACGGCTCATATTACCACCTATGGTAAAGCTTATCTTACCTGTTTCTTCGCTGACAACAATTACAGCAGCATCAGAGCTTTCCGAAAGACCAAGTGCGGCACGATGCCTCGTACCAAATTCACGGCTGAGTGTTTCGTTATAAGTAAGCGGGAGAATACATCTTGCGGAAAGTATTCTGTTTTCCCTGATAATAACCGCACCGTCATGAAGCGGTGTGTTGGGAATAAATATGTTTATTAAAAGCTCGCTTGAAACTTTAGAATCGATTTCACAGCCTGTTCGTACGATGTCACCGATTTTTGTGCCACGTTCAAGTACAATAAGTGCGCCTATGCGTCTGCTTGACATAGCAACTGCTGCTGCAGCAATTTCCGAAGCAGTATTTTCAACATCATCTTTTTCAGCGGAAAACAAAGTGGAAAAGTTTGTTCTGCCCACCTTTTCAAGTGCACGTCGAAGCTCGGGCTGAAATACGATAAGAAATGCCATAATACCAAATTGCATTAAATTTTTAATAAGATAGTTAATTGTATTAAGCTGCAATACATTTCCTATCCACGTAAATATAAGAAGCAGGATAATACCTTTTACCAATGTGCCCGCCCTTGTCTCTCGAAGAAAGGAAGAAGATTTGTAAAAAATATACGCAACAATTGCTATATCTATAATATCTGTAATCCTGAAAGAGAGAAGGGAAGAAGGAATATTGCTTATAATTGTTTCAAACAACAGTCTTGCCCCCTTTGTTCTTATTGATTTTATTATACAATAAAAACCATAAGAATAAAAGAGTTTTTTTAATCAATTAATAATTTTTTCAATTGCATAGGCGGCGCGGCTTATTTCTTCCTTTGTGTTAAAATAACCGCTTGAAAGCCTCAGAAGCCCTTTTGAAACAGTTCCTAAAGTACGGTGAGCCATTGGTGCGCAGTGAAGTCCCGAGCGTGTTGCAATTAAAAATTCACTGTCAAGGCGTGAGGAAATTTCCACACAGTCATAGTGCGGGAAGAGAAGCCCGACAACTCCTACCCCCGGACGCCCCAGAATCTGAGCACCTTTAATGGCAGAAAGCTCTTCTGTAAGAATTTTTGCGTTTTCAAGCTCCTTTTCCATAACTCCTTCGCTCCTTACAAATTTAATGCCCTCGCAAAGTCCTGCTATACCGCATGCGTTAAGAGTTCCCGCCTCAAAGCGGTCGGGAAGAATGTCGGGCATAAGGGCACTTTCTGAAAGGCTTCCCGTTCCGCCCTCCAAAATAGGATTAAGCGTTAAGCCTTGTCGTATATAAAGAGCGCCTGTGCCAAATGGTCCGTAAAGAGCTTTGTGACCTGCAAAAGCAAGCATATCGGCGCATGACGACTTTACATCGAGTATCCCTGCACTTTGTGCGCAGTCAATAAGTGTCAGAACGCCTTTATCCCGTGCAACTTTGCAGATATCTTCAACGGGGTTTACAGTTCCCACTACATTTGATGCGTGTATAATGCAGATAAGGCGTGTTTTTGGTGTGATAAGACTTGTGATGCTTTCTTCCGAAACATATCCCAACGAATCGGCACGTGCTATTTTTACACTAACCCCTTTTTTTTCAAGGGCAACAGCACTTCTTAAAACACTGTTATGCTCCATTGAAGATAGAATTATTTCATCGCCGGGGGAGACTGTCCCCTTTATTGCAAGGTTTATTGCTTCAGTAGCATTCTTGGTGAATATTATTCTTTCGGGAGCATCTGCACCGATAAGACGTGCAAGCTCTTCACGGCATTCTAAAACCTTTTCGCCGCTCAGCCTTGATAAATAATGACCGCCTCTGCCCGGGTTCCCGCCGTAATTTTGCATAAACTCCGTTACGGCATTAATTACACATTGGGGCTTTGGAAAGGTGGTTGCCGCATTGTCAAGATATATCATAACACACTCCATTCTGCCAATGGTCAAAAAAAGACCGGGCTATATTTTTGAATAAAATTTTTTACCGTCAATCAGCGTTTCTGTATAAAATGCACGTATCTTTATACCCAGCCCCATTGCTGCGGAGGATATGATTTTCTGCGATGAATCTTCAAAGCGTAAACTGTATCCGCAACCATCCTTTGCAAGCGATTGCGGGGTTTGAATTACACTTGATGTTATGCCCATTTCACCTACGCGCCGTTTTATTCTGTTTGCTGATGTGACAGAGGCAACAGTTGCAAGCATAGTAATGTTCCTTTCCTGATTATTTTCAATATCATCTTATGCTTTCAAGGTCCTTTTTGCTTGCTTTAAAACAAATCAAATAAAAAAATGTAACAAATTCGTAAAGATTGGTAAAAAAATGTTGAAATAAAGAGCAGAAAGTGTTATTATAATTATGTATGATTATAAAATCAGGAGGGATAGGTATGGTTAACAAGTACCTTAACAATATTCTTATTCAGATGAAAAAAATTCTCGGCACAGAGGTTGGCGTTATTGAGGGTAACGGGTCCTTAACCGCCTCGGGTAAAGTGGACGAGCTTACGGGAAAGGTGCAGGATATTTTATCAGATTGTGCCGAAAGCAGACAGAAAATTACAAGAGATTTGGGATATACGTTTTGCACTGTTACTTCAAGGGGAAAGGTTGACTATATTGCATTTATAAAAAGTCAGGATGAAATGTCGGGTACTTTTGTGGAAATGCTTTCCTCATATGTAGGAAATGTCCGTCAGATGCATAACGATAAATTTGATAAGGCGAATTTTATAAAAAATATACTTACTGACAGTATTCTGCCGGGAGATATTTTCCTCAAAAGTAAAGAACTCCATCTTTCTTATGACGTTGACAGGGCAGTTTTTGCACTGCAGTACGATGAAATAAGAGGTGTTGATGTATACGATATTATAAGCGGTATCGTACCTGACAACGGCAAAGACTTTGTAATTGACCTTGACAACAATATGATTGCCGTTGTTAAAGAGGTGAAAATGGGAATTTCACCTTCTGAAATTGAAGAAATGGCTTCGCAGATAAAGGACACCGTAACGAGTGAGGCGATGGTTAATATAAGCCTCGGAATAGGAAGCATCGCAACGAATATCAAGGATATCGCAAAGAGCTATAAGGAAGCAAGAATTGCTCTTGAGGTTGGTAAGGTTTTTGATGGTGAAAAGTACATTATAAACTACGACAACCTCGGTATAGCAAGGCTTATTTATCAGCTCCCGACAACCCTTTGTGAGCTTTTCCTTTCAGACGTATTTAAGAAGGACTCTATAGATTCACTTGACCAGGAAACGCTCTACACAATTCAGAAGTTCTTTGAAAACAACCTTAACGTTTCGGAAACCTCACGTCAGTTATATGTGCACAGAAACACTCTTGTATACAGACTTGATAAAGTTAAGAAAATGACAGGTCTTGATTTGAGGATTTTTGACCACGCAATAGTGTTTAAGGTTGCGCTGATGGTTAAAAAATATCTTGTTTCAAAGCCTATGCGCATATGATTGAGAGGATGGTTGGATGATAGAGTTTAAAAATGTCACCGTTGTTTATGACAAGGATATAGTCGGACTTGACAATGTTTCTTTTAAAATAAACGATGGCGAGTTTGTATTCCTGGTTGGTAAGACGGGCGCGGGAAAAAGCTCGGCAATAAAGCTTTTAACGGGCGAGATAAGACCTACGGGCGGAGATATAATCGTTGACGGAATTGTTGTCAATGCTCTTAAGCGTTCAAAAATTCCTTATCTTCGCAGAGCGCAGGGCGTTGTTTTTCAGGATTTCAGACTTTTGCCAAACAAGACCGTATTTGAAAATGTTGCATTTGCAATGGAAATTATCGGGAAAAGCAAAAAGGAAATCCGCCGTAAGGTGCCTAAAATCCTTGCTCTTGTCGGACTTGATGAAAGGGCAAACAATTATCCTAACGAAATTTCAGGCGGAGAGCAGCAGCGTGTGAGTATTGCACGTGCGCTTGTAAACAGTCCGTCGCTTATAATAGCGGACGAGCCTACGGGAAATCTTGATGTTGAAACCTCGCAGGAGGTTATGAACCTTTTTGACAAAATCAATAAGATGGGTACAACGATTGTGATGGTTACTCATTCAGAAAAAATAGTAAATGATATGTGCAAACGTGTTATACAGCTTGAGGGCGGTATAGTTGTACGTGATGAAGAAAACGGGGTGTATAATCTTGAAGCTTAGAAATCTTAAATATTATATTAAAAGTGCTTCAAGCTCTTTTATACGAAACGGAATTATGACCTTTGCATCTTTTATTACGGTAACGTGCTGTTTGTTTTTATTTGGTGTATTTTTGCTTTTCACAATGAATATGAATTATATCAGTGAGCAGATTGAGGCACAGTGTGAAGTTCAGGCGTATATAGATATAAATGCCGATGAAACTGTACAGCAGAATGCATATAATGAGATTTTGATGATTGAAAATGTTTTAGATGCAGAGCTTGAGACAAAAGATCAGGCATTTAACAACTTTAAGCAGCGTCTTGGTACACACGCAAGTGTGCTTGAAGGTCTTGAAGGAAAGGACTTTTTAAGAAGCTCTATTAAAATTTCCCTCAGGGATATTCGTTCCTCAGCAGAAACTGTGAAAAAAATCAGCAAAATTTCAGGAATTGAAGAGGTTAAAAACAGACAGGATATTGTGCAGAAGGTTATCGGCTTTACAGACGTAATAAAAAGCGGCAGCGCAATAGCGATGCTTATTCTTCTTGCAATTGCAGTATTTATTATACAGAACACTATTAAGCTGAGTGTTTATGCACGTGAAAAAGAGATACATATTATGAAGTTTGTCGGTGCTACAGACCATTTTATCAGAATGCCGTTTGTTCTTGAGGGTATTATGATAGGGGCACTTGGATTTATGGTATCTTTTGTAATAATATCTCTCGGATATAATGCTTCGATAGGTTCTTTACAGTCACTTATTAATCTATTTGAGTTTGTTCCGCTTGAAGCGTGCATATTACAGCTTAGTGTAAGTATGGCTGCCTTTGGTGTGCTGATGGGTGCGGCAGGAAGCGGATTGTCATTAAAGAGACATCTTAAAGTGTGATTAAGCACATAAGGGGGAGTAGGTTATGAAAAAACAAGCCCGTGAAAAGTTAAAACGTATTATGGCTATGGTATGTGCGCTTCTTGTTGTAGCGGCGTTCCTTTTGTCGATAATTATGCCTGCGGCATTTGCGGTTACTCAAAAACAGCTTGACGATGCCGATGCAAAGACAAAGCAGGCTCAAAAGGAGCTTCAGAAAGCGCAGGATGCAAGAAAAGCGGCACTTGCACAGTATAATGCCATTGATAAGCAGATAAGCGATACAGAAGACGAAATAGGCAGAATTGAAACGCAGATAGAGCAGACCAAAGAGGATATTACGCTCAAGCAGGAGGAGCTTAAAGCGGCAGAAGAAGAATTTAGGAAGTATGAGGCTGTTTTTATGGTGCGTGCAAGGGCAATGTATGAAAACAGCGAAATAGATTACCTTGAAATTCTTTTCGGTGCTGACGATTTTGGTGATTTTCTTTCCAAAATTGAAATGATAAGTCAGCTTATGGATTATGATAACGGTATTCTTGATAAGCTCAATGAAACAAAAGAAAAAATTGCTGCTGCAAAAGAGGAACTTGAAAATATTCTTGTAAGGCAGGAAGAAAATGCCTCCTCCCTTGAAGCGAGAAAAAGCTCGCTTAATGAAACGCTTGCACAAAAGCAGGCAATGCTTGATGAAATGACAAAGGATGTTGAAAAGTATAAGGCATTGTACGAGGAAGCTGAGAGAGCGGAGCAGGAGCTTATAAGACAAAACCGCAGTGCACTTTCATATTCGGCAAATCCCGTTAAATATACGGGCGGAAGATTTGTGTGGCCCGTACCTGCAAGCTCCCGTATTACAAGCCAGTATGGATACAGAATACATCCTGTGTATAAAACAAAGAAGTTCCATTCGGGAATAGATATAGGTGCGCCATACGGTGTAGATATTCTTGCCGCAGCAGATGGCACCGTAACACTTGCTACAACTAACGGCGGATACGGAAAATGTATTATAATTAACCACGGAAGCGGTATTACAACCCTTTACGGACACAACAGTACACTGCTTGTTTCAGTAGGAAACAAGGTTACAAAAGGGCAGGTAATTGCCAAAGCAGGCTCAACTGGTGTGTCAACAGGACCGCATCTTCATTTTGAAGTTCGTGTAAACGGCGCTACAACCGACCCGATGCAATATTTGAGATAAAGGAGCTTATTTGTGAAAAAATTTTCAAAACCGTTACTGACAGTTTTAATCACATTTTCTTTGACATTGCTATTTAGCTTCTCTGCGCTTTTTGTGTTCTTACACAATTATAGTATTCCCTTTAAGAAGCTTGTGAAAATAGGTGCAATAATTGATGAGCTTTATGTAGGGGAATATGATGAAAAGCAGATGGAGGAAAATGCCATAAATGCTGTTATAGAAACACTTGGCGATAAATATGCAGTTTATTATGACGAAGAAAATGCAAAAGAGACGATGCAGCTTTTAGATGGGTACTATGTCGGTATCGGTGTTGAGGTTTTTGCAAACACCCAAAAGAACGCAATAGAAGTAATTTCCGCGTATGAGGATTCCCCGGCAGATAAAGCAGGTATTAAAAGCGGTGACCTGATTATAAAGGTTGATGATGCAGAATATACGGCAAAGAATGTTGCTGACGCCATTTCCTATATGAAAGGTGCAGGGGAGGCAGACCTTAATAAAGAGCTTTCCATTGAGCTTGAGCGTAATGGAAAAAGGTTTTCGGTAAAGCTCAAACGGGAAAAAATTAATATGTACAAGGTTACAAGCAAAATTATAGATGGGATTTGTTACATCCGATACAGCGGATTTACACAAAACTCTGAAAAAGAGCTTGAAAAGGCTGTGCATTCTCTTGATAAAGAAAATGTAAAAGGAATTGTAATTGATATAAGAAATAATCCGGGCGGGGATCTTAGAAGTGCTATTTCAGCCTGCGATTTGTTCCTTGATGACGGTATGATAATGTATACAACTGATAAAAAAGGAAAAAAGAAGGAATATTTAGCAACTGAAGGTGCGTCAGATTTGCCTCTTGCGCTACTTGTTAATTCGAGCAGTGCGAGTGCTTCGGAAATTCTTGCAGGTTCTCTTAAGGATCGGGGCAGGGCAATCATTGTGGGAGAAAAAACGTACGGAAAGGGCGTTACCCAGACCATACGCTATATTAACCCCTTTGACGAAACAGAAGGCGCAGTTAAAATTACTACATATAAAAACTTCACTCCAAACGGAAAATGGATAAATGAAGGAGTAATTCCTGATATAGAGGTAAAAAGCGAAAAAACAGATAGAGATATAAAAAACGATGCGGCATTTATTGCGGCAGTAAATGCTATTAGCCGATAGAGGAAAATTAAAATGAAAAAAAGATTAACTGCAATTATTATTGCGTTGGTGCTTGCTTTTTCAGGAGGGGCATCTTTTGCGCAAAATGAAAACAGTGCTGAAAATAAAAACAGTGAAGAGATTGTGGAGAAAGAGAAAAAGCTTTATGCACAATCTCCGCACGCAATATTGCTTGATATGAAAACGGGTGCAGTTTTGTATGAAAAAAAGGCGAATTCAAAAGTGTATCCCGCAGACCTTACAAAGATTATGACCGCAGTGCTGGTGCTTGAAAACTGTAAGCTTGAGGAGCTTGCTACGGCAAGCGAAACGGCACTTTCAAATGTAGCACAGGGTAACAGCAAAATGGGTATAATTAAGGAAGAACGCCTCTCGGTGAGGCAGCTTCTTTACGCAATGTTACTTGGCTCTGCGGCAGATGCAACAAATGTCCTTGCAGAAAAAACGGCAGGAAGTATAGAGGATTTTGTTGTGATGATGAATAATCGTGCAAAAGAGCTTGGAATGGAAAAAACAAACTTTACCAATCCTGTAGGCGACCACGATGAACGTCATTATTCAACAGCCTCGGATATGGCACGCCTTTCAATGCACGCAATGAGCATAAGTGAATTTTGTGAAATCGTAAAATGCGATTCCTACAGTATTCCTGCAACACAAAAAAGTCAGACGGCACGTAAAATTACAAACAGAAACCATTTTGTAAGCCGCCTTTCACGAAGCGATTATTATTATAAGTATGCAACGGGAATTAAAACGGGATATACTATCGAGGCGAAAAGCTGTATTGCGGCATCAGCAGAAAAGAACTCAGTTTCACTGATGGCACTGGTGTTTGAGGCACAGACAGAAGATAATGTAGTACAAAGCTTTACCGACTGTGCAAATTTGTTTGATTATGTGTTTGAAAATTACACGGCTCAGACTATTGTTTCAAAGGGAGATATTGTAGCTCACACGGGAATTAAGCATACACGGCGTGATAAAAAAATAATCCTTAAGGCAGAAAACGAAATGAGCGTGCTGCGGCATAAGGATAATGAAAAAATTAAAATTGAGCATAAAGACTACTTTGCAAAAGAAGTCAGTGCCCCCGTACAGGAGGGGGAGGTTATCGGGGAAAGGGAATATTTTGTAAACGGAAATTCTATTGGAAGACTTAATCTCACGGCAGATAAAAGCTATAAGCTTGACCCGATTACATTTGCTGTAAATAAAATGATTGATTTTGTTACATCGCCGTGGTTTTTTGCGGCAATTGCTCTGTGCGTTTTTCTTCTTATTATGGCAGAAAGGCGAAGAAGGAGAATTCTGCGCAAAAAAAGGCGTGATGCAAGAAACAGACGAAACAGAGAGCTTATGCAAAGCATAGATTATATTCAATAAAATTTCCCATTTTGGGGACTGTCCCCAAAATGGGAAATTTTATTGCTTGACAAATGAGTATTTTAATGATATTATAAATATGAAGTAACTAATTAGTTACTTATGAAGGCAGGATGAAGTTTATGAAAAAATCTGAAGACACAAAAAAGCGTATACTTGTTGCCGCAGAGGAAGAATTTGCGCAAAAGGGCTTTTACGGTGCAAGGGTTGATGAAATTGCAGAGTGTGCCGAGGTTAATAAAAGAATGCTCTATGCGTACTTCGGTAATAAGGAAGAGCTTTATAAAACCGTTCTTTTAAATGTTTATAATTCATTGTCACTGGCAGAAGACTCTCTTATTGAAAATGACAAAAATACAGATGCTGCAACTGCTGTGCAAAATGTAATTGGTCTGTATTTTGATTTCTTAAAAAATAATGATAACTTTGTAAGGATGCTGATGTGGGAAAACCTTAATAATGCAAACTGCCTCAAAAGTGCAAAAACGCAGAATATTAAAAAGAATATGATTGACTATATTGAAAAGAAAATCTGCGAAGGGAAGATAGAGGGAATTTTTAGTCAGAATGCATCAGCGCAGAGAGTAACAACTGCACTTTTGACATTTGTATTCTCTTATTTTTCAAATAAGCATACCCTTTCACTCGTTCTCGATAAAAACCTTGCTTCGCAAGAGGAATTAAATACACACAGAGAATTTGTTTGCGATTTAATCATAAATTATCTTAAAAATTAATTATTTAATATAAA
>JAFSBF010000072.1 GCA_017441965.1 Clostridia bacterium
CTTCATAACTGCCTTATAAGCAGTCTCTACGGCTCTTTCAAAAGATTTTGCAACTACATCTGCTGTAATCTCTTTCACTTCTTTAATCTCTTTAGTAAATCCTCTAAAAAGCTGTGATAAAATAACACCTGAATTACCCCTTGCCCCACGAAGAGTTGCCTTGTCAACCAAAGCAGCAACCTCAGATACCTCAGAGCTTGCCTCAACCTCAACATTGCGTGCGGCATTTATAAAGGTAAGCGACATATTTGTTCCCGTATCACCGTCGGGAACGGGGAATACATTAAGCGAATCAACAAATTCACGATTATTACTTAAATTGTGGGCACCTGATATTATCATATTTGATAACATCGCTGCATCTATAAATTTAGTCATAAAAAACCTCCGAAACGTCAGCTATTCACACGAATGCTTTCAACGAATACATTTACAGCCTTAACATCCATACCGATAAGCTCTGAAAGGCGGTACTTAACACCGTGAATAATACTTTCACAAATTGCGTTGATATTAACGCCGTACTGAACAACTATGAACATATCTACAGTGATTTCATTTTCACTGACAGATATTTTAATCCCTTTAGCAAGGTTGGAAGGTTTGAGCAGACTTACAATACCATCTTTAGGACTGCGGATAGCCATACCTACTACACCGTAACAGCTTGTGGCAATTATACCGGCTGCGCTTGCAATAACGTTGTTTGATATAGTAATACTGCCATATTGATTATCAGTTTTTACTGCCATAATAAAACCTCCTTAAATTTCTAAATTATATTATAACCCAAAAGACGCAGTTATGTCAACATTTCTGTGTGTTTATTAGATGAAAAAGCGGTTTTATCGCTTGTGAAAAGAATAATCTGGCGGTTTTTTGTCAAACTCTCCAAAAGCTCGACAGCTTTTTTGCGGCGGGTATCATCGTACTGCAAAAACGGCTGGTCAAGAATAAGAAAAGCAGTATCATCACCAAAAAGCATATCAATAAGCGCAAGCCTCAGCGAAAGATAAAGCTGATCAACCGTGCCGCCTGAAAAAAGCTCGCTCTTTCTTGGAATATCCATATCTATTGACAAATTGAACTGTTCATCGCTAAAGAGCTTTGTATACTTTCCTGATGTTATTTTGCCAAAATATTCTGATGCTTTTTTATTAAGATGAGGGGTAAAATTACGCTGCATCTTCTCATGCGCAGTATTAAGAGAATTAATTGCAAGGGTAAGGATGGATAACCTTTTTTCAAGAAAGGCTTTCTTCTCATAAATGCTGCCTATGTTTTCTTCGCCGCTTTCTGAAAGCTGCATTTTAAGTGAATTGATTTTAAGCGTAAGTGAACTTAGCTTTTCTTCTGCAATATCAGCATTTTCTTTAAGCCTTTTAAGCTTATCATCATGTGAAGCTTTATTTTTTTCAAGCTCTGAAAGCTCATCATTAAGCTTTTGTATTTCAATATCAATATCACTTTCTATGGGAGTATTTTTTGTCCTGATGCCCAAAATTATAAGCACTGCCGAAGCTATAATAAAAAGCAATGAAAAGGGCAGAAATGTTACAGAAAGAATGGCTGATAAAATTCCGCCGAGAATATATATTTTTTTTCGTGAAATTGAAGTCTTCTGAGAAGAAATGTTTCTTTGTGCTTCCTTTTCTTCAATTCGTCCCTGAAGGTGTGCAATGGGGGATATGAAGTCTTGTGAAAGCTCATTTTCGTAATTCGCCTTTACTTCATCTACGCTTTTTTGCATACGGGGTAAAACTTTTTGAGCATCTTCAAGCTCTGAAAGCTTTGAAAGATATATTGCACGTTTTTTTTCAAGGTCTGCAATTTGTGCGTTTATTTGTGAAAGTGTGCCGCCGCTGCCGCGCAGGGGCTTAATTTCACGCCGTGCGTTTTCGAGGATTTTTATTGCCTTTTCAAAGCTTACATTTTCATCTCCGCCTGCACTGATATTTGAAAGCTTTTGTACAATCTCTTCATTTGTTCCGTTAAATGCCGTTGAAAGCTGTTTAAGGCAGAGTGTTTTTGAAAAAGTATCACTGCCTATGCCGATAATCTCCTCGGGCATAGAGGAAAGCTCCTGCCCTGTAAGGGGATTATAGACACGAAGGGTATCCTGCTTTTTAACGCTGCCTGCCTTTCGGTAGATTGTTATATCCTCACCGTTTGTAAGATTAAGTGTTAACTTACCCTCGCACACACCGCCATCCCAGGGAGTATACTTTTCACGCAGTGATGCGCTTTTTCCACGGTTATCTCCAAAACCGTAGAGCATAGCGTATATAAAGCTCATTATTGTGCTTTTTCCGCTTTCATTATCGCCAAGAATAACGTTTAATCCGCTATCAAGGTTTATTGTCTTATCTTTAAATTTTCCAAAAGAAATAATTTCAAGGGATTTGATTATCATAACGCACCTCCTACTCGTCCTGAAAGTGCGTCAAGGCCTGCCTTTGCGGCTAAAAGAAAATCTTCTTCACTTTGGCAGGTTTCTCTTAATTCACGAAGGAAGGCACCTCTTATACTTTCTTCTTTTTCCAGTTCTTCAATTATATAGCCCTCTGTGGTTTCGTCTGTTATTTCAAGATGAAACGCATAAGGCTTTAACTCGTTTTCAATAAAATCCGCACTAAAGCCTCTGTCATCAAAAAAATCACCTGTAAATGTAATACGGAAAAAATCTGTATCGTTAAGCATTTCTTTTGCGGAGGTTATAATTTCGTCAGTGGTTTTTCCGCCTATATCAAATATAAGATTATGGTATTTTCTTTTTGTCATGGAAATGGGTGTAACAGTTGTTTCTTTATCTGTAATTTCGGCATATATAAAGCCTGTTATGCCGTCATCATTAAATTTATGCCCTTCAGGAGTACCGGGATATGCACACTGCGTATTACCGATTTTAAAAATTTCACCGCTGTGAATGTGCCCGAAAGCTACATATTCGCACGAAACAGAGGTAAGGTCTTCCTTAGTGATAATATTATAGCTGCTTCCCGTTGTAATATCACCGTGAAGGCAGAGAATATTAATCATATCGGGCTGGGGCGTGAATTCTGAAAAACACGGGATAATATAATTGCTGCTGCAGGATTTTCCCCAAAAAACTGCGTTTTTATCACTGAGAGTAAAGCTGTGTTCAAAGCAAGGAAAAATATGTACATTATCTGAAAAATAATCCTGCCTTGCAAAAGGCGATTGTGAGCACATATAATCGTGATTTCCGCAAACTATAAAAACCTCAATAGGAGAGAGTGAGGCAAGGACATTCCTTACAAAATCACAATCAGCCTTTGAGGGTGTTGGAGTATCAAACAAATCACCGCAAATTAAAAGTGCATCTGCCGCCTTTTCCTTGCAGAAATTTGCAATAAGAGAGAGCGCATCACGAATTTCGCCGCTTCGCATTGCGGCATTTTGGGTGCTCAGCCCCTGGCAGGGGGCACCGATATGTAAATCTGCACAATGAACTATCTTTAATGCCATAGCTTAATCCTCCGAAAAAAACATTGAAAAAAGAGGTTGTAGGTGTTATAATTTTATTTAGCAAGTCTTGCTACAAGGCGGCATATAGGCGTGCCCTGCAAAGAAAACTTTTCTTCATATTCTGTCATAATATTGCCTTCAAAACCACTGTTGTGAAGGTCGTATGTAACATCGGAAAGAGAAAAACCGTTTGCAGGGAAGCTTTCAAGGGAAAAATCAAAAAGCTCTCTGTTATCTGTCTTAAAACAGATTTCACCGCTGTCTTTAAGAATTCTTTTATAAATTTCCAAAAATCCCCCGTGAGTAAGACGCCTTTTAGCATAACCCTTTTTAGGCCACGGGTCACTGAAATTAAGATAAATTCTGTCAACTGATTTATCGGGGAAGGTTTCGCCGAGGTATTCAAAATTTCCACGCATAAAACGCAGGTTTTCAAGCTCTGCATTTTTTGCTTTTTCCATTGCAAGCACGATTACGTTTGAAACCTTTTCAATTGCTATGTAGCGTATATCGGGGTTAATAAGTGCGGTTTTTGTTATAAAATTTCCTTTACCGCATCCAATCTCTATATGCAGGCGATGACCCTGCACGTAGCTTTTTGCAGAGTCATCATATTTTAAAAGTGATAAATTGCTGCACGCCTCGAGCCTTTCCTCAAGGTGGCTGCGTGTCCTCATTCTCATTTTAATTGTCCTTTCCGCCTCTGGCGTAAACTTTATCACGACCGCTTATCTTTCCGTACATTTCTACGATTTTAAACTTTATTTCAAACGGAATACTGCCGCCATTACTCTGCGCAGTAATCAGGTCATAGCTGTCTTTATCAAGCATTGTCTGAAGCTTTGCACTAGCCTCGTCACTGTTTGTTGTTCCGTCAACAAAACAAAGAGGGGGAAAGAGAACGCACCACCAGTTTTTTCCCTCTGCCTTACCAAGTTTCACACGTACAGCGTCATAAGAACCCGCAGGAAGGGAAATATTATTATAGTGCTTTGTCGGGAATTTAAATTTCCCGTACTCAACATCCACACTATAGTCATAACCGTTTTCACGTACAATGCCCTCTGCAATGCTTTTATATATATCAAGATTTTGTGCGACGTCAGCTTTTTTAGTAAATTCGTTTTGACTATGCTTTAAAAGTGCGTCACGAACCTTTAATTTTAAAATCTGGTCATAATCAGTATCGCTGTTGGCAATTACGTGGAGCCTTACAATTTTTTGTGAAAGCTGGGAGCTTACGTTTGTTGAATATCCAATCAGAATAA
>JAFSBF010000011.1 GCA_017441965.1 Clostridia bacterium
CAGTGTCAAATCAGGACAAAAAAACGAACTGACGTTCCGCTATATTTTCTATATTGCTCTATGAATTGAATTTTCTTTGCAAACTTAATTATACCATGTTAAAAATATCTTATCAAGTTTTTATTGACGTTCTTTTTGATATTCTGTATAATAGTATAGAAACGAGGTTTTGTAATATGGATATGCGTGAATTTAAAAATACATATACTGAATATTCCCCCTGCACAGTATGGGACTGGTGCGCAAAGCCCACTGCGCAGGAGATTGATGCACGCCTTTGTGAATTTTCCAACATGGGAATTCACACTGTTTTCATTCGCCCGTCAAAGGGGCTTGTGCTTGAGTATCTTTCAGGTGATTTTTTTGAGCTTGTCCGTACTGCCGCACGCAGAAGTGAAAAGTATGATATAACCCTCTGGCTTTTTGATGAAAACACCCCTGCCAGCGGTCACGGTGGCGGTGAAATTACAAGTGTTTCAGACTACCGTATGCGTGATATTGTAAAGGCAGACGAAAAAACCATTCTTAAAGAAGATATCCCGATTGATGGCGGTTTTGCACTGCGTGATATGTCAAAACTGCGCACTGCACACCGTGCACCGCTTTCTGATATTACAGACCATTTTGTGGTGCAGTGTTTTACAGACCATACATATACAGCCTATCTTCGGGAGTGTAAGCGTTTTATAGGGCACGAAATACACGGTTTTCTTACACAAATCAATTTCCCGCAGGATGCCCTTCTTTTCTCCTCTTCGGCTTTAAAAAGATTGGGAAATATCACCCCTACTGATTGTGCAAAAGCACTTACATCTGATGATAATTCTTTTAAGAAAAAATACTACCGTGCATTTAGTGATTGCCTTGCCGATAACTTTACCCTTTCCGTAAAGAGAAAATGTGCAGAAAATAACCTTCAGCTTTGCGTCGGTGTAAACGGTGCGGATTTTATTAGCCGCCAATTACAGTACATAAAGGCTGATACAGTATGTATAGAGGCCCATAGCGAAAGCCCTGATATTACCGGGTTTAAGCTTGCGGAAACTGTTTGTGCACAGTTTGAAAAGCCGCTTATCACACGCCTTCTCTCGCCCTCTTTTGCACCATCTTCCAAAAGATATAATGATGCCGCATTTTTTGTTTCTTTGGGCTCTTCCCGTATTTGCTATGACAGTGTGGCATTCTCCCTTGCCGACAGACGAAAGTATGAGGAGCATACCGTAACTTTATCAAAGCAAACTGAAAATGATGTTTCGGGCAGGCTTTCAAGGCTCAGTAACATCTGTAATAAAACTACATCGGCTGCAAAGCTTCTTATCATATATTCACCTGAGAACAAGGAAATAATCGCTTCGCTTTCAGAAAAGCTTTTACAGATGGGCATACCTTTCCATATCACAGAAGAATGTATATTTGAAAAATATGCCGAAGTTTCAGATGAAGGTGTTCGCATAGGAATTTTAAGCTATACCGACATTATTGCACCTGATACACTTAGTATTTCAGATGCGTTTACGGGTAGGAAATTCCCTCTTGATGAAAATATTTATTCTCAGCTTGAAGAGCTTACCCCAAAGGACTTTCCCAAAATATCTTCTGAAAGTAATATATACATCAATCACAGATACGATGAAAATAGCAAATATATCTTTGTCAGTGCACTTGACAGCGATGCCGATATATCTGTTTTGGCAAATGGAAAAGCCCTTTGCGTGGCAGACAGTGCAAACGGTGAAATTTACAAAATTCCCGAAACAGACGGAAAGTGCGCTTTCACACTAAGAACCGGAAAAACGGCTCTTTTAATATATTCTGATACTATCCGTGCCGATGAGGCACCTCCCTTTGCAGGCGAAATTGAAATCATCCCCTCACAAAAGGAATGTGATTTACCCTTCACTCTTGCCGCCGCAGATGAAAATATTCTGCCGCTTAAGCGTGTTAATGCGTGCTTTGGCAAAAAGTCATACCGTGAAAGCAATATTGACGATTTACACCGTGAATTTTATTCACTCAACGATAATGAAACTGTTAAGGTTAAATACCCGTTTACCGTAAACCTTAAAGATATCGGTAGTGTGACGGCATACATAGAATACGCTGATAATTTTGACAGTATTGAGCTTAACGGAAAAAAGCTTACAGGCTTTATTTCTTCCTCAAAAGACCCACGTTTCTTCGGGGTTGATATAACAGAGCATCTTGCAGACGGAAAAAATACTTTTGCACTTGAATATAAAAAGTTCAGTAACTATAACAGTGATTTTTCAAGTCTTACCCCGCCACATTTCTATTCGTTTAACCCCACCTCGTTTGAACCGATTTATCTGTGTGGTGACTTTGACTGTGACGGCTCTCTCTTAACACGTATAGAGGAATATGGTACAGATGTTTCACTTTCGGGTATGCCGCATTATTACGGTGCACTTACATATAATGCTATGCTCCCTGACAGTGACCTTTCAAACACTATGCTTTGCGTAAAGGGGGACTTTGATATCTGCCGTATTAAAGTTGGAAAACGTGAACAAATCTTTTTCACCAACTCACCAATGATAGAGGTATTTAATCTTGACTGCGGTGAAATTGCAAGTATTACGATATTTAATACGCCCTACAATCTTCTGCGACCCGTTTCCTTAGATGCAAAACCCTTTGGTTTAAGTGCGGTTGAGCTTTGTAAATTCAGTGAATAACTAAAAACCTCCACCAAAAATTCCGGTGGAGGTTTTTGTTATCTACTTGTATAATTTAGCCAGTCCGCCCTCGCTTGTTTCTCTGTAATGTCTTGAAAGGTCTTTTCCCGTTTCATACATTGTCTGAACAACAAGGTCAAACGAAATCTTTCTTGAATCGGTAAGGAAGTTTGCAAGGTTAACTGCATTTATTGCACGCATTGCCGCAACAGCATTTCGCTCTATACACGGAATTTGAACAAGACCGTATATCGGGTCGCACGTAAGCCCAAGGTGATGCTCAATCGCAATTTCTGCCGCATATTCAATCTGCTCAAGGCTCATATTATAAAGCTCTGCAAGTGCCGCCGATGCCATTGCACACGCAGTACCGACTTCCGCCTGACAACCGCACTCTGCACCGCTTATAGATGCATTTGTTTTTACAATATTTCCTATAAGTGCCGCCGTTTCCAACGCACGGTAAATATCCTCGTCGGAAAAATTCCTCTTCTGCTGAATATAATATAAAACGGCAGGTAAAACACCGCTTGCCCCGCAGGTGGGTGCCGTTACAATTTTTTCACCGCAGGCATTCTGTTCACTGACTGCGTATGCATACGAACAAACAAGTCTGTTTTCCCTTGTCTGCTCACTTTCGTCCATATGCTGCTGACGGAAAAGATATTGTGCCTTTTTCTGCACATTAAGCTTTCCCGGGAGATTACCGCTGTCATTTAAGCCGTTTTTAATTGAGTTTTTCATTTCCTCCCATATCAGGGCAATAAATTCACGTATATCCTCGCCCTCGCACTCTTCTACATATTGCCACAGACGCATATTTTTCTCTCTGCAGTAATCTGCCATATCTGAAAATTTATGCAAAGGATAAAGATTTTCATTTTCAACAAGCTTTTCGCCCTCGATTAAAATTTGACCGCCGCCGACACTGCAAACTCTTATAAATGCACACTGTACACCATTTTCATATGCATATATATCCAAAGTGTTTGGATGGGGCAAATCCTTTGTTATACAGTCAAACTCAATCTCTACCTTTTTGGGAAGAAACGCCTGCTCAATAGCATAATCTGTTCTGTGCCCCTCCCCCGTCTGTGCGAGAGAGCCAAAAAGAACAACCTTAAAGCTGTCTGCCTCAGGATGCTTTTTCTTAAACATCAGGCAAGCTTTTTCAGGTCCCATTGTATGAGAGCTTGACGGACCGCGACCTATTTTATAAAGCTCCCTTATTGTGGGCATAGTGTTTTCTTTACTGTTATCCTCACGCTCTTCCTCAATATTTGAAAAAAAGTATTCAATATTGACATTAAAAAGCTTGCACATCTTATATATCGAATCAATGCTCGGATAAGAAATTTCGTTCTCCCACTTGGAAACGGCACGGTTACTTACACCGAGCTTTTTTCCAAAGTCACTCTGCGTCATATTAAGATTTTCACGAAGGTCTGATATTTTCTTTGCAAAATTCAAATGTTTCATATTATCGCCCCAAAATCCATAATTGATTTTTCTACATTATACCAAAAATATTTTACACTGTAAATGCAATTTTTATAATTAATGTCAACTATTGGTTGATATTTTCTAAAAATTAATATAAATCTTGATTTTACATAAAATAACCATTATAATTATATCAGCACTATATTTAATTAAGGAGGATTTACAAATGAACGTAAAAAAGCTTAATGACGCAAATTTTGAAAGTGAGATTTTAAATAACAACGGCACCTGCCTTGTTGACTTTTATGCTGACTGGTGCGGTCCGTGTAAGATGGTTTCCCCCATCGTGGACGAAATTGCAGACGAGCGTACTGATATTACAGTCGGTAAAATAAATGTGGATGAAAGCTCCGCTCTTGCTATGAAGTATAATGTAATGAGTATTCCCACACTTATCGTTTTTAAGGATGGGAAGGAATTTGACCATATTATCGGATACAGTCCCAAGGAAGAAATTCTTGCAAAGCTGTAAGTGCAAACAAATTCATCTGAAAAATGGCTGTAGCAAAATGTATATTAATACATTTTGCTACAGCCTCTTTAGTTAAAATCATTCAAAAAAGTTACACTGATATTAAATTTACAAGGATATATATAACAGGGGCATATATAATTGCAGGCAAGAAATCTGCCACCTTGATTTTTGTAATTCCCATCAGGTTTGTACCTATCATAATAATCAGAATTGAACCTGCACAGGTCATTTCGTTAATCGCCCCCGTACTCATAAATGGAGCAATAAGTCCTGCCACAAGGACAAGTCCGCCCTGAATAACAAATACCGACACAGATGCGAGCATCACTCCAAAGCCAAGGCTTGCTGCAAGCATCATAGAAGATACAAAATCAAGTGTTGCTTTGGCTATAAGCACAGAGTTATCCCCCGTAAGTCCCGCCTGAATGGAGCCTGTAACTGTCATAGAGCCTACGCAAAATAAAAGCGTGGCAGTGACTAACCCTTCAGCAAGAGAAATGCTTTGACCTTCTTTTTTAAATTTGGTTTCCACTTTTTTTGCAAGTCTGTTTATTGCACCGTCGACATTTAATAGCGTTCCTGATATTGCACCTAATACAACTGATGCAATTAAAATAAGTACATTTTCACCGCATAAACTTCCCGATATGCCGATATAAAGGGTGCAGGCTCCCAAACCTGTCATAGCGGCTAAACTTACTTTTTCGGGAATACCTTTTTTGAAAAGCAACCCTATACACGAACCAAGTATTACAGTTATAACATTTACAATAACGCCCAACATTCGTATCACCTCTATTAAAGCTTATCTGCAATGTCATAAATGAGTTTTTCTGTCTTTTCCCAACCAAGACAGGGGTCTGTAATTGACTTTCCGTAAATATGCTCACCTATACTCTGTGCGCCGTCTTCAAGATAGCTTTCAATCATCAATCCCTTCACAAGGCGTTTGATGTCACTATTTTGATTTCTGCTATAAACAATGTCTTTTGCTATGCGAATCTGTTCAAGATATTTTTTGCCTGAATTATTATGGTTTGTGTCAACTATAACAGATGGATTTGTCAAATTAGACTGCTCGTAGAGTTCTTCAACTCTTAAAAGGTCTTCGTAATGATAATTTGATATATTTCTTCCTGCATAATCAATATATCCTCTGAGAATAGCGTGTGCATAAGGATTTCCTTCACTTGTAACCTCCCAACCTCGATAAATGAAGGTGTGGCTTGATTGAGCGGCAACAATTGAATTCATCATAACACTCAAATCTCCTCCTGTTGGATTTTTCATTCCAACGGGAGCACCGATGCCGCTTGCGGTAAGTCTGTGCTGTTGATTTTCCACACTGCGGGCACCAACAGCAACATAAGATAAAAGGTCAGAAAGATAACGGTAATTTTCAGGGTACAGCATTTCATCTGCACAAGAAAAATCATAATCCCTAAGTGCCGCCAGGTGAAGTTCACGAATTGCTACAAGACCTTTATACATATCAGGCTTTGCATCAGGATCGGGTTGGTGGAGCATCCCTTTATAACCCTGTCCTGTTGTTCTGGGCTTATTTGTATAAATTCTTGGAATTATAATTATTTTATCCGATACCGCATCTTCAATTTTACGAAGCCTTGAAATATATTCTAAAACGGGTTCGTTGTGGTCAGCAGAGCAAGGTCCAATGATAAGAATAATTTTGCCTGACGTACCGTCAAACACTGCTCTGATTTCTTTGTCACGCTTTTCTTTAACTTTTATCATCCGCTCTGTAAGAGGGTACTCTTGCTTCACTTCTTGAGGAATCGGAAGTTTTTTGTGGAAATTCATTTTCATTTTTTGCTACCTCGATATTTATATTTGCGTTTTATCAGGAACAGACATCCGGGCAAAGGCACCCTATCTGACAATCTTAAAGTTTGTTAATATCTGCTTCTGTAATAAGTTTAAAGTTTTCATTTACAAGTGCTGTTTCTGCCGCTTCGTTGTTTTCTACTCTTAAAACTACATAAGCATGCTTTTCTGTACGAGCCATAAATGCATACAGATATTCAACATTGATATCTGCTTTATCAAGAACATTAAGTGCTTCTGTAAGTTTACCTGGTTCGTCACCGATTTTAACACCCACAACATCAACTACTTTAATGAGATAGCCCTGTTCTTCGAGAACTTTTTCTGCAGCCATCTCATCATTTACGATAAGTCTGAGAATACCAAAATCCTCTGTTTCGGCAATAGAAAGTGCCCTGATATTTATATTATTCTTTGCAAGAATATCTGTAACCGAAACGATTGTACCTTTTCTGTTTGGAACAAATACTGTTAACTGTTTAATAGCCATAATGATATCTCCTTCCTTAAATCAACTTACGCTTATCAATAACACGAACTGCTTTGCCTTCACTTCTTGCAATGCTCTTCGGAGCTACAAGATGAACTGTCGGATTGATACCGAGCATTGTTTTCATTGCATTTGCAAGAGCTTTTTCCATTCCAAGCACGTCGCTTACTTTGTCTGTGAACTGTTCGGAAGACATTTCAACATTAACCTCGAAGGTATCTGTATTATTCGCTCTGTCAACAACAATCTGATAGTTCGGCTGATAGCCTTCGTTAAGAAGAACCGTTTCAATCTGGCTTGGGAATACATTTACACCTCTTATGATGAGCATATCGTCAGTTCTTCCCATAGGTTTAGCCATTTTTATAAGAGTTCTTCCGCAGGAGCATTTCTTTCTTGAAAGAACACAAATATCTCTTGTCCTGTACCTGAGCAGCGGGAATGCTTCTTTATCAAGAGAGGTAAATACAAGCTCGCCTTTTTCACCGTCAGGAAGAACCTCACCCGTATCAGGGTCAATAATCTCTGCAAGGAAGTGGTCTTCGTTAATGTGCATGCCCGATTGTTCTTCACATTCGAAAGCAACTCCGGGACCGCTTGTTTCGGTAAGACCGTATATATCATACGCTTTGATACCGAGTGTTTCCTGAATATTCTGACGCATTTCTTCTGTCCATGGCTCTGCACCGAAGATACCTGCCTTCAGGTCAAGGTCGTCCGGTGTGAGACCCATCTCTTTGATAGTCTCGCCGATGTATG
>JAFSBF010000073.1 GCA_017441965.1 Clostridia bacterium
ACTTTTCTATTAGAACAAGTCCGTCACCGCCGATACCTCTGCGACGGTCAGAGAATACAATGGAAAGTGCCTCGGGGAAAGCAAATTTAGCGTCAAAGTTATTGATGAATATATAGTCATCGCCCGTTCCCTGCATCTTGATAAAGGGAATGTTAAGCTTTTCGCTGCGAAGCTTTGCAATATCTGTAAGCTCTGTATTATACTGATTGAAGCGGCTTAAGAGAATGTCTGCAAGTGCATTTGCAGTATCAAGAGATGTAAGACACGCAATGCTAAGCTGAAGCGCTCTGCGGTGAAGTCTTATGAATTTCTCTATTTCCTTAGGTCTTCCTGAATTGGTATGAATTATATAACCGATTTTTTCGCTTTCAAGAAGAGAATAAATCTTTTCACCCTCAACTGTTTCCACGGGGATACCGAGTGAATTTATAATAAGCGCATTTGTTTCATCTGCATAGATTTCAAGACCTGCATCATAAAGCTTCTTTGCAAGCTCAATAAGGTCATACTTATCCTTTGAGTCAACACTGATATATACTCCGCCACGGCTTTCAAGATTGAAGCCTGCAGAAATAAGTCCCTTGAAGAGTGCTTCGTTAAGAGTTTTACCTATACCTAAAACCTCACCCGTGGACTTCATTTCAGGTCCTAAGATGGAGTTAATACCCGAAAGCTTCTCAAATGAGAATACGGGAACCTTAACTGCATAGTAGGGGGGCATCTTGTAAAGACCGCTTCCATAGCCGAGGGAAAGAAGGGAAGCTCCCTGCATAACCTGAGTTGCAAGGTCAATCATAGGAATACCTGTAACCTTACTGATATAGGGAACTGTTCTTGATGCTCTGGGATTAACCTCAATAACATAAAGCTCGTTATCATATACAACATACTGAATATTGATAAGTCCCTGAGTTTTAAGAGAAAGTGCAAGCTTTGTTGAGCAATCAACAATCTTGTCAAGCATCTTATCTGTTATATTGAAGGGCGGATATACTGCGATAGAGTCACCGCTGTGTACACCTGCACGCTCAACGTGCTCCATAATACCGGGGATAAGAACATCCTTGCCATCGCTTATGATATCTACCTCAAGCTCCTTGCCCATCATATACTTGTCAACGAGAACGGGGTTTTCAATCTTCTGTGAAAGAATGATATCCATATATTGCTCAACATCTTCTTCCTTGTAAGCGATTGTCATATTCTGACCGCCGATTACATAAGAGGGACGAAGAAGAACAGGATAGCCGAGCTTTTCGGCAGCCTGAAGAGCTTCCTCTTTAGTCATTACAGAAAGACCGCTGGGACGCTTGATATCAAATTTTTCAAGGAGCGCATCAAACTGCTCTCTATCCTCTGCCATATCAATGCTTTGCGCCGATGTGCCGAGGATTTTAATACCGCTTTCGTCAAGGAATTTAACAAGCTTGATTGCGGTCTGTCCGCCAAATGCAACCACAACGCCCTCAGGCTTTTCAACCTCGATAACATTCATAACATCCTCGGGGGTAAGTGGCTCAAAATAAAGCCTGTCCGCAGTGTCAAAGTCAGTTGAAACGGTTTCGGGGTTGTTGTTTATGATAATAACCTCATAGCCCATCTGCTTGAGCGCCCATACGCAGTGAACGGAAGAATAGTCAAATTCGATACCCTGACCAATTCTGATAGGACCTGAGCCTAAAACGATAACCTTTTTATTATTGGTGGAAACTGCACGTGCCTCACATTTTTCGTCATAGGTTGAGTAGAAATATGGGGTCTTTGCAGCAAATTCACCGCCGCAGGTATCAACCATTTTGTATGAGCAACTGCGATGCTCAGGCACACGGCAACCGCTGATTGCCTGAAGTGCCTCGTCTGTAAAGCCGAGCTTTTTACCCTTGATATAAAGCTCGCTTGTTAAGTTGCCGCGTATGCTCTTTTCATAATCTGCGATATTCTTGATTTTTGAAAGGAACCACTTGTCAATACGTGTGATTTCATTAATTCTGTCAATTGAAATACCCCTTACAATTGCCTCGTAAACAGTGAAAAGACGTAAATCGTCAAGGTCGTAAAGCTTCTTTTCGATATCATCGATAGCATGAACCTCTTTGTGGTAAAGGGTTGCGGTCTTAAGCTCTGCACCACGAACAGCCTTCATAAGAGCTGACTCAAAGGAGCTGCCGATTGACATAACCTCACCGGTTGCCTTCATCTGTGTGCCAAGCTTTCTGTCAGCATAAACAAACTTGTCAAAGGGCCATTTGGGGAACTTAACAACCATATAGTCAACTGCAGGCTCAAAGCACGCATATGTTATACCTGTTACATCGTTTTTAATTTCGTCAAGTGTATAGCCGAGTGCAATTTTCGTAGTAACCTTTGCGATGGGGTAACCTGTAGCCTTACTTGCAAGAGCTGATGAACGTGAAACTCTGGGGTTAACCTCGATAACGGCATATTCAAAGCTATCGGGATTAAGAGCAAACTGACAGTTACATCCACCCTCAATCTTAAGCTCTGTAATAATGTCGAGAGCCGCTTTTCTGAGCATTGAATACTCTTTATCAGAAAGTGTTGCCGCAGGTGCAACAACGATACTGTCGCCTGTGTGAATACCAACGGGGTCTACGTTTTCCATACTGCAGATTGTAATTGCGTTTCCTGCGTGGTCACGCATAACCTCAAACTCTACCTCTTTCCAGCCGTAGATGTACTTTTCAATAAGTACCTGAGTAATGGGGGAAAGGGTAAGACCGTTATTTGCAATTTTTGCAAGGGTGTCACTGTCATATGCAACACCGCCGCCTGCACCGCCCAATGTGAACGCAGGACGTACAATTACGGGGTAGCCGATTTTTTCAGCAATGCGAAGTGAATCTTCAACAGTGTTTGCAATGTCTGACGGAATACAGCTCTGCCCGATTTTAAGCATTGTTTCCTTGAAAAGCTCACGATCCTCTGCACGGTCAATAGCCTCGGCATTTGTACCGATAAGCTTAACACCCATTTTGTCAAGGAAGCCCTCTTTATCAAGCTGCATCGCAATGGTAAGACCTGTCTGTCCGCCAAGGGAAGCAAGGAGTGAGTCGGGGCGCTCCTTTTCAATAATTCTTTTTATTGTATCTGTTGTGAGAGGCTCAAGATAGATTTCATCAGCAAGAGCCTTGTCTGTCATAATTGTTGCAGGGTTGGAGTTTACAAGCACTATGTTTATTCCCTCGTCACGAAGGACACGGCACGCCTGCGCACCTGCATAGTCAAACTCTGCAGCCTGTCCGATAACAATAGGACCTGAGCCTATAACGAGTACCTTTTTTATGTCTTTATTCTTAGGCATTTGTGCTTCCTCCAATCATTGCAAAAAATTTGTCGTATAAAAAGCCCGTTTCGTTGGGACCGTCGCCATCAATAGGTCGAAACTGTATTGAAAATGCATTCTTTCCTTTATAATCAATACCCTCGCAGCTCTTATCATTAAGGTTTTCGTAGGTGAGGACTGCTCCATCAGGAAGAGTATCACTTACTACGGCATAACCGTGGTTTTGTGCTGTAATGTATACTCTGCCGCTTGAAATCTCTCTTACGGGCTGATTTGCACCGTGGTGTCCGTGGTGGAGCTTTTCGCATTTTGCGCCGTTTGCCATTGCAAGAAGCTGATGCGAAAGACCGGTTGCAAAAATCGGCTTTTTACCAAAAATCTCAGAAATCGTTTTTACAATTTCTGCAGAGTCTATTGGGTTTCCGGGACCGTCTGAAAGATATATTGCGTCATAGGCAAGAAGCTCTTTTGCAGTTGTATTATAGGGAAGAACTGTTACAGATGCACCTCTTTTTGCAAGGGTGTCTACCGCGCTTTTCGTTGTGCCGAGGTCAAGAAGTGCAATACGTGCACTGCCACTTTCGTTAACAACATATTTTTCCTTTGTACTTACAGTGCTGACCGCATCCTTCATATCAACCTCAGAAGAAGCATCAAATGCAGGCTCCTTAGTTGTGATATATGCTTTCATTGTGCCCTCGCTGCGGATAATCTTTGTGATTTCACGTGTGTCGACACCCGATATTCCCATAATGCCCTGCTCTTTAAGAAAATCCTCTAAAGTGCCGTCAGTACGGAAGTTTGAAGGATAATCGCAAAGCTCACGCACAATATATCCCTTAACGTGTGCCTTAGAGCTTTCCATATCGCTGTATATCATTCCGTAATTACCAATAAGCGGATATGTCTGTACGAGAATTTGTCCGTGGTAGCACGGGTCGGTGAGCGCCTCAATATAGCTGCCCATACTTGTTGAAAAAACAATTTCGCCCGTTTCTTCTGTTACTGCGCCAAACTGCTCGCCGCAAAAAACAGTTCCGTTTTCAAGAACTAAGTATGCTTTCATAAAACCAAGCCTTTCTGAAATTAGTTTAAAAATTAGTCAGCCATCAAAAGAACCATAACGGCCTTTTGTGCGTGAAGTCTGTTTTCGGCTTCTTCAAAAATTTCGTCTGCGTGCTGCTCGATTACATCGGCAGTGATTTCCTCACCACGGTGTGCAGGCAGGCAGTGAAGCACCATTGCACCGTCATTTGCAACCTTCATAAGGTCGGAATTTATCTGATAATTCTTAAAGATTTCTGCACGCTCTTTCGACTCATCCTCCTGACCCATTGATGCCCATACATCGGTGTAGAGAACGTCTGCGCCATTTGCAGCTTCCTTTACATCAGCGGTGCAGGTGAATTTTCCGTTTTCATTTGCCCACTTCATAATATCTTTGTCAGGCTCATATCCGTTCGGGCAGGCGATAGAAACCTCCATACCCATTTTGATGCCGCCGACAATAAGTGAGTTTGCCATATTGTTGCCGTCACCGACAAAGCACATTTTAAGACCTTCAAGATTTCCCTTTTTCTCACGAATTGTCATAAGGTCTGCCAATACCTGACAGGGATGGCAATAATCTGTAAGACCGTTTATAATCGGGATATCACCGTAGGAGGCAAAATCCTCAACCTCTTTCTGCTCGAAGGTACGAATCATTATACCATCAAGAAATCTGGAAAGAACTCTTGCAGTGTCCTGTACGACCTCACCGCGACCTATCTGCAAATCACGGGGACTTAAAAACAGTGCGCTGCCGCCAAGGTCGAACATACCAACCTCGAATGATACCCTCGTTCTTGTAGAGGATTTCTGAAAAATCATACCGAGTGTTTTTCCCTTTAAAAGATGGTGTTCTATACCGTTTCTTTTTTCGTATTTAAGCTTATCGGCAAGGTCGAGAATTTTGACAATCTCTTCCTTTGTAAGGTCGCCGAGCTTTAATAAGTGTTTCATAATTTACATACCTCCTTAATTACTTCAAGCGCTTTTTTGAGAAGCTCTGTATCTATGTTGAGCGGGGGGAGAAGCCTTACCTTATCCTTTGCGGTGAGTACAAGGACACCGCGCGAAAGGCATTCATTTGCAATCTCCTTCGCATCCTTTACTGTTTTAATTCCTATCATAAGGCCAAGGCCTGAAATATCCTCAATTCCGTCTGCACCTGAAAGTGTTTCCTTTATTATCTGAGCTTTCTTTGTTACTTCCTGCAAAAATTCATCGGTAAGTCTTGAAAGCACGCTTATTGCACCGCTGCAGCAAACGGGATTACCGCCAAAGGTTGAGCCGTTAAGCCCGGGGGCAAAAATGTCCTTAACCCTTTCGCCAAGCATCGTTACACCAAGCGGAAGTCCACCGCCAAGTCCCTTAGCCGTTGTAACAACATCAGGTGTTATGCCGTAGTGCATATATGCGTAAAGCTTACCCGTTCTGCCGTTTCCTGCCTGAACCTCATCAATAATCAAAATAAGGTTATTTTCCTTGCAAAGACGCTCTGCCTCAAGAATAAAATCCTTTTCAAGGGCACAAACGCCACCCTCGCCCTGAACAATTTCCATCATAATTGCGCAGCA
>JAFSBF010000074.1 GCA_017441965.1 Clostridia bacterium
ACAACCTTCTGCGCACCGCCCACAATGTACAGAATGCTTATAAAGGAAGATATATCAAAATACGATATGTCATCCGTTCAGCACGCAAATACTGCGGGTGAGGCACTTAACCCCGAGGTTTACAAGCAGATTGAAAAGCTTACGGGACTTAAAATTATGGAGGGCTTCGGTCAGACTGAAACAACGTGTCTTATCGGTAATCTCTATGGAAGAGAGTACAAGCTTGGCGCTATGGGTAAACCCGTTCCGCTTTACGATGTTGATATTGTTGACCCTCAGGGAAACAGTGTCGATGTCGGTGAAAACGGTGAAATCGTTATCCGTACGTCAGAGCGAGTGCCCTGCGGCCTTTTCAAGGGATATTACAAGGACGAGGAAAAGACGAAAGAGGTTTGGCACGATGGCCTTTACCATACGGGTGACGTTGCGTATAAGGATGAGGACGGTTTCTACTTCTATGTTGGTAGAATTGATGATGTTATCAAGTCATCAGGCTACAGAATCGGACCGTTTGAAATTGAGAGCGTTATTATGGAGCTTCCCTACGTTGTCGAATGCGGCGTAAGTGCGGCACCTGATGAAATTCGTGGTCAGGTAGTAAAGGCGAGCATTGTGCTCACAAAGGATACTACTCCCAGTGAAGAGCTTAAACGTGAAATTCAGCTTTATGTCAAGGAGCATACTGCACCTTACAAATACCCCAGAATAGTTGAATTCCGTGAGTCTCTCCCAAAGACAACAAGCGGTAAAATAATAAGAGCAAAACTCTAAAAAGTTTAGAGGATGTAAAAAAAACTATGTTTTTTTGCATCCTCTTTTAAATGAAAACATTTGACACTATATACCTTTTGTGTTATAATACACAGAGATAGTTTTGTAAGCAAAAAAAGTGGGAGGACAAGATGCTACAGGTATTTAAAAATGCTACAGTTTTGACAGATGACGGCTTTAAAAAGCTTGATATATATACAGACAATGGGATAATTGTTTCTATTGGCAGCGGAGAAAGTGACGGTGCCGAGGTTTTTGATTTTAATAATTGTTATATTTTGCCCGGTTTTGCAGATGTACACGTTCATTTGCGAGAGCCGGGTTTTTCGTATAAGGAAACAATAAAAAGCGGCAGTGCCGCTTGTGCACGTGGGGGATATACAGATGTATGCTCTATGCCAAATCTTAATCCCGTACCTGACAATATGGAAAACATTCAAAAACAGATTGATATAATTGAGAGTGATGCACTTATCCGTGTCCACCCCTATGCAGCAATAACCGTAGGACAAAAAGGTGAGTGCCTTACCGATTTTGATGCACTTTCCAAAAAAGCGGTTGCCTTTTCAGATGACGGCAGGGGTGTACAGAATGATGATATGATGCGCGCTGCAATGCTTGATGCCAAGAAAAATAATAAAATTATCAGTGCCCATTGTGAGGTTAACAGCCTTTTAAACGGCGGATACATCCGTGAGGGTGAGTACAGCCGTGCGCACGGACATAAGGGAATACCGCCTGAAAGTGAATGGAAAATGGTGGAGAGAGATTTAAAGTTGGCGGAGGAAACCACCTGCCGCTATCACGTATGCCATATTTCGACAAAGGAGAGCGTCAATCTGATTAGGGAGGCAAAAGCACGTGGCGTTGATGTAACGGCTGAAACTGCACCGCATTACCTTATTCTGACAGAAGACGATTTGCAGGAACACGGACGGTTTAAAATGAATCCCCCCATCGGTAATAAGGAAGACAGAGAGGCTCTTATAGAGGGTATACTCGACGGTACAATAGATATGATTGCAACTGACCACGCACCGCACAGCGTGGAGGAAAAGGCAAAGGGACTTGCAGGGAGTATGATGGGCGTTGTCGGTATCGAAACAGCGTTTGCGCTGATGTATACGCATTTTGTAAGAAGCGGAAAAATGACACTCCAGGCTCTTATAAAGCTTATGTGTGAAAATCCCAGAGCACGTTTTTCATTAGGTCACGGCAAAATTGCAGTGGGCGAGAAGGCAGATTTTACAGTATTTAATCTTGAAGAAAAATACAATATATTACCCGAGGAATTTATGTCGATGGGCAGAAGCACACCTTTTGAAAATGAAGCGGTTTACGGCAGATGTAAAATGACAGTATGTGACGGACAAATTGTATGGAGGGAAATATGAAACAGAGTATATTTGAAATAGTCAGCAATAAGCTTATTGCTGACAATACATATGAAATGGTGCTGAGGGGTGATTGCACTGATATAACAAAGCCGGGACAGTTTGTGAATATAAAGCTTGACTCCTTTTTCCTGCGCAGACCGATTAGTGTATGTGACTGTGAAAAGGATATACTTACACTGATATACAAGGTAGTAGGTCATGGTACGGAAAAAATGGCTGCTATGCAAGCAAAAGAAAAGCTTGATATACTTACAGGTCTTGGAAACGGGTACGATATTTCAAAAAGCGGCGATGCGCCCCTTCTTATAGGCGGAGGTGCAGGTGTTCCGCCTATGTATATGCTTGCAAAAGAGCTTATAGCAGAAGGAAAAAAGCCAACCGTAATTCTTGGATTTAATAAAAAGTCAGAGGTTTTTTATGAGGAAGAATTTTCTGCACTCGGTATAAAAACCATCGTTACAACGGCAGACGGCTCATACGGTGTGAAAGGCTTTGTAACTGATGCGTTTAAAGATATTTCCTACACATATTTCTTCACCTGCGGACCCGAGCCGATGCTCAGGGCAGTTTATAACACAACCTCCACAAGCGGACAGATGAGCTTTGAGGCACGTATGGGATGCGGCTTTGGTGCTTGTATGGGATGCACGTGCGAAACAATTACGGGTAACAAGCGCATCTGTAAGGAAGGACCCGTTCTGGAGAAGGAGGAAATTAAATGGCAAAATTAGATGTAAATCTTTCAGGATTAAAGCTTGATAACCCTATAATACCTGCAAGCGGTACGTTTGGGTTTGGATATGAATTCAGTGACTATTACGATATAAATATTCTTGGAAGTATTTCTATCAAGGGTACAACAAAGGACCCAAGATACGGAAATCCGCTCCCCAGAATTGCAGAATGCAGTAGCGGTATGTTAAATTCCGTGGGACTTCAAAACCCCGGAGTTGAAAAGGTTGTCAGCGAGGAGCTTCCAAAGCTTCGCAAATGCTTTTCAAAAAAGGTTCTGGCAAATGTCAGCGGATTTTCCCTTGAGGATTATGTTTATACCTGCGAGATAATGGACAAGCAGGACGAGGTTGGAATTTTGGAGGTTAATATAAGCTGCCCCAATGTAAAGCACGGTGGAATGAGCTTTGGTACAAGCCCTGAAAGTGCGGCAGAAATTACGCGTGCCGTTAAAAGCGTCACGAAAAAGCCTGTGTACATGAAGCTTTCCCCGAATGTTACGGACATTGCATCTATTGCAAAGGCGTGCGAGGAGGCAGGTGCAGACGGAATTTCGATGATAAATACTCTTATGGGTATGAGAATAAACCTTAAAGACAGAAAACCAATCCTTGCAAATAAGGCAGGCGGCTTTTCAGGCAGTGCAATTCTTCCCGTAGCGCTTGCAATGGTTTACAAGGTATATGAAGCAGTTAATATCCCCATTATAGGAATGGGTGGTATAACTACGGCAGAGGATGTTGTTGAAATGATGCTTGCAGGTGCAACGGCGGTAGAGGTAGGCGCAGCAAACCTTACAGAGCCGTATGCGTGCAAAAATATTATTGAAGAGCTTCCCGCTGTTATGGAAAAATATAAAATTGATAGTTTAGAAAGTATAATCGGAGGTGCACACTGATGGGTAAGGATGTAATAGTAGCGTGTGATTTTGCGTCAAAGGATGCACTTATCACATTTTTGGACAAGTTTTCGGGAAGAAAGCCTTTTGTAAAAATCGGTATGGAGCTTTTTTATGCGGAGGGTCCCGAAATTGTAAAAGAAGTTAAGAAAAGAGGGCATAAAATCTTTTTGGATTTAAAGCTTTGCGATATTCCCAATACAGTAAAAAAATCAATGAAGGTACTCTCTTCGCTTGATGTTGATATGACAAATCTTCACGCATTCGGTACAAAGGAAATGATGAAGGCGGCAATAGAGGGCTTAACGCGTGAGGACGGAACACGTCCCATCTTAATCGCAGTTACACAGCTTACCTCAACGAGTGAGGAACGTATGAAAAACAATTTGCTCATTGATGCACCCCTTGCTACTGTGGTTGAGCATTACGCTAAATGTGCCGAGGAAAGCGGACTTGACGGTGTAGTATGCTCACCTCATGAGGCATCACGTGTAAAAGAGGTTTGCGGAAAGGATTTCGTAACAGTTACCCCCGGTATCCGTTTCGCAGACTCTGCCGCAGATGATCAGGTAAGAATTATGACCCCTGAAAAGGCAAAGAGTGTGGGCAGTGACTACATTGTTGTAGGTCGTCCCATTACCGCTGCAGAAGACCCGGTTGCAGCATATGAAAGATGCGTTAGAGAATTTGTAGATTAAACTAAAGGAGATAAAAAACGATGAAAGAACTTATTGCAAAAGATTTACTTAAGATTAAAGCCGTATTTTTAAGCCCTGATAAGCCTTTTACATGGGCAAGCGGTATTAAAAGCCCCATTTACTGTGACAACCGTCTTACACTCACTGCGCCTGAGGTAAGACTTGACGTTGAAAAATCACTTGCAGAGGTTGTAAAGACACACTATCCCGATGCGCAGGTTCTTATGGGTACATCAACTGCAGGTATTGCACACGCTGCAATTACTGCACATCTTCTTGATATGCCGATGGGTTATGTGCGCAGCGGTGCTAAAGACCACGGCAGACAAAACCAGATTGAGGGTAAGCTCGAAAAAGGTGATAAGGTTGTTGTTATCGAGGACCTTATTTCAACAGGCGGAAGTGTTATAGAGGTTGTTGAAGCCCTCAGAAGTGCAGGTGCAGAGGTTTTAGGTATTGCATCAATCTTTACTTACGGAATGAAAAAAGGTCTTGAAAGACTTGAAGAAGCAAATGTAAAGAATATCAGCCTTACAGATTTTGATACCATTGTAGAAGTTGCTGCAAAGGAAAATTATATTAAGGAAGAAGACAAAGAACGTCTTATAAAATTCCGCAATAATCCCTCTGATGAAAGCTGGATAAAAGCATAAGTGCTTAATTTTCAAATATTAAGAGAGGAAGATGGAGAAGTGAAGGACCTTATCGATATTCTTGATTTATCAACTGACGAAATTGATGAGCTTATTGAAAGTGCAAATGACATAATCAAAAACCCCGATAACTACAGAGAAAAATGTAGGTATAAAAAGCTTGCGACCCTCTTTTTTGAGCCTTCGACACGTACAAGGCTCAGCTTTGAGGCGGCAATGTACGAGCTTGGCGGAAATGTAATCGGTTTTTCCGAGGCTAATTCAAGCTCTGCCGCAAAGGGTGAGAGTGTTGCCGATACTGTAAGAACAGTTGAATGCTATGCTGATATTATTGCAATGCGCCATCCCAAGGAGGGGGCACCGACAGTTGCATCAATGAAAACTAAAGTTCCCGTAATTAATGCAGGTGACGGTGGTCACAACCATCCTACGCAGACGCTGACAGACCTTCTTACAATTAAGAGGGAGATAGGCAGGCTTGATAACCTTACAATCGGTCTTTGTGGTGACCTTAAGTTTGGAAGAACGGTACATTCGCTTATTCAGGCAATGGTGCGTTATCCTAATGTGAAGTTTATTATGATTTCGCCTAAGGAATTGAGACTTCCCGAATACCTTATAAACGAAGTACTGCTTCGAAATAATGTAGAGTTTGTTGAAACGGAAAGCCTTGAGGACTCTATTTCACAGCTTGACATTCTTTATATGACACGTGTTCAGAAGGAAAGATTTTTTAACGAGGCTGACTATGTAAGACTTAAGGATACATATGTCCTTACTCCTGAAAAGCTTGCCTCAGCAAAACAGACAATGCGTGTTCTTCATCCGCTTCCCCGTGTTAACGAAATAAGTGTCGAAGTGGATGAAGATGCGCGTGCGTGCTACTTCCGTCAGGCACTTAACGGTAAGTTTATAAGAATGGCACTTATTCTGAAATTACTTGGAATTAAGTAAGGAGGGGATTTTATGCATATTGATGAAATAACAAACGGTATCGTAATTGACCATATTGCAGCGGGTAAAAGTATGGAAATATACAAGCTGCTTAACCTTGATGCACTTAAGTGCTCGGTTGCTATTATAAAAAATGTACCGAGCAAAAAGATGGGAAGAAAAGATATAATAAAGATTGACGAGGCACTTGACGTTGACCTTGAGGCACTCGGTTATATTGATAACGGTATTACAATCAATACAATAGAAAACGGTGTCAAAACAAACAAGAGGCACTGTGAGCTTCCCGAAAGAATTACTAACATTGTAAAATGTAAAAACCCCAGATGTATTACCTCTGTGGAGCAGGAAATAGACCACGTGTTTAAGCTTACAGACCGTGAAAATAAGGTGTACAGATGCATTTATTGCGAGATGAAGGCAAAGCAGTAATAGGAGGTTTATTATGAGCTCACGTTTTATGCGCTTTAAAGACGGAAAGGCAAAAGCCTTAACACTTAGTTATGATGACGGTGTTAAGCAGGATATAAGGCTTATTGATATTTTAGATAAGCACGGCATTAAGGCTACATTTAATATAAATGCAGGCTGCTTTGCAAATGAAGAAACTTCAAAGGGAAACAGAATGACAAAGGAGCGTGCATATAGCCTGTATAAAAATTCACCGCACGAGGTGGCAATACACGGCTATACGCATCCGTTTTTAGATACGCTTGCCACAAATAATGCGGTATATGAGATTATAGAGGACAGAAGACAGCTTGAGGAGATGTTTGGTACAATTATAAGGGGTTGTGCATATCCACAGGGTACATTCAGCGACAGTGTTGTTGAGGTGCTGCGCCTTTGCGGTATCAAATATGCAAGAACAACTATTTCAACGGAAGGGTTTAATATACCTACAGACTGGCTCAGACTTCCTGCTACGTGCCATCATAAAAATCCGCATCTTTTTGAACTGACTGATAAATTTGTTGAGGGACAAAATATACGTAACCCGTGGCTTTTCTATCTGTGGGGACACAGCTACGAATTTGATAATGACGATAACTGGGACGTAATTGAAAGATTTGCAGAAAAAATAGGAAATCGTGATGACATATGGTATGCGACAAATATAGAAATTTTTGACTATATAGAGGCATACAACTCACTGCATACCTCTGCAGACGGAAAGATAGTTTATAATCCCACGCTTATTGATGTATGGATGTGTAACAATGGAAAAACATACTGCATCAAAAGTGGAGAAACTGTGATAATTGATTAGAGTAAAATCAAGAGTTCAAATAAACAGAACTCTTGATTTTCTTATGACGGTATGGTAGAATACTTTTGTAGTGTTTCTAAAAGGAGTTTTAGGAAAATGAAGTTTAAAAGGCTTATTGCCATATATGCGGCAATATGTGTTTTTTTCACTGTACCTACAGTATTTGCACAGGAGGAATATATGTCGCGCGGAGAGGTGGCAGATTTTCTTCTTCGTGTTGCAGATGATTATAATAAAGGTTTAGTGCGCAGTGATATAATAAAAGGATATGATGACGGAAATCTCTATGAAGAAAGGCTTGTTACCCGTGCGGAGGCACTTGTAATGCTTAGCCGTGCGTTTGGTACTTTGCCAGAGTGTATTGGTCATAATGCACGTGTTTCACTTAAAAGTGAAGATTTTAAAGATATTCCCGTATGGGCACAAAAAGAGCTTAAAGATGTTTTTGACAGCGGAATTGCAGGCGGCACGGGAAATGGACTTTTTTCACCTGACACATACGTGACAAAAGGGCAGATGGAGCTTTTTGCAGAGCGTGTGTTCGCCCTCTTTGCAACAAATCCTAAAGATGACTTTTATGCCGCAGTAAACAAGGATTTACTTGAAACACTTGAGCTTTCAGGAGGAAATGTCATTGCAGGACCCGTGTACGATATTCAAAACACGGTAGGAAAGAGAATTGAGGCTATAATTACTGATGCGCTTAAATCAAACAGTGGAAAAGACACCCCAAAACAAAAAATTGCTGATTTTTATAAGAGCATTACAGATACTCAAAAAAGAGATAAAGAAAAAATTAAACCGATTGAAAAATATCTTGCACAAATAGAAAGTGCAGCAACGATAAGTGAACTTGTAGCAGTTGAAAATACTCTCAGGGAAGAGCTTTGTGTAGGTGCTTTTGTGAATTTCGCTCTTACTGTAGATATGAAAGACAGTTCTTCGTATATACTTTTATTTGAAACTATGAAACCGCTTATGAATAAAGAGGTATATACAAAGAGTGGCACTTTGCAGGAAAGCTATAAAGAGTATATTAAAACACTCCTTACTTTAAGCGGTGAAAGTAAGGAAAATGCAGAAAGAAACGCACAGGAGTTTTTTGAACTTGAAAAAATTTTAGCTCAGAATATGCTGGGTGAAGCCGATGCAAAAAATACCGATGTAAGCTATAATGTTTTAACATATAACAAGCTTGTATCAATGTTTGTAGACTTTGATATGGAAAAGGTTTTAAAAGGCTCTCATTTTCAAAAGGCTGATAAGGTTTTGGTGGAGGATGAAAACCTTCTGCGGTGCTTTTCAGAGCTTTTTAACCGCACTAACTTTAATGCTTTTAAAACTGCTTTAAAAATTGCAGTTCTTAATATGTGGGGAGAAACCTTGTCAAATGAATTTTCTCAGGCACGTTACCTTCTTGATGTGAAACTTACGGGCAAGGGCGAAATGTATACGCCGGAGCAGCAGGCTGTTCTTGTTTTGCAGGAAGAAATGCCTGACTATATTGGAACAATGTATGCAGAAAAATATTTTGATAAGAATACAATAAAATATATTGAAGATATGGCAAAAGACATTATAAAAGTGTTTAAGAGCCGTATTGAAAAGCTTTCGTGGATGAATAAAGAAGCAAAGGAAAAGGCAATCAAAAAACTTGATACTATGAAAATTAAGGTTGGATGCGCTGATGTGGGCGCAAGCTATCTTGATAATGTGGAAATTTTATCGCCAAAGAAAGGCGGAACATTTTTTTCAAATTTGCTTAATATAAAAAAAGAGAGAAGAAAAAGCATTTCACTTTTGCAAAACACGCAGCCGAGACGTGATTTATGGGACATATGTCCGTATACGGTAAATGCATGCTACAATCCTCTCAATAACGATATAACTGTTCCTGCGGCGATGCTTGAAAAGCCGCTATATGATAAAAACAACGGTTATGAGGAAAATCTTGGCGGTATAGGCTGGGTGATTGCTCACGAAATATGCCACGCATTCGACAATAACGGCGCACATTTTGACGAATATGGCAATATGGGTAACTGGTGGAGCGATGAGGATTATGCGGCATTCGATATGCTGTGCAACAATCTTCGTGACTTTTATGACGGTGAAGAGGCGATTGCAGGAGTTCCTACAGACGGGAAGCTTACCTTGGGTGAAAATGCAGCCGACCTTGGAGGTGCGGTATGTATTACACAGCTTGCTAAAGAAAAGGGCGATGTTGATTTTAAACTTTTGTATACCTCTATGGCAAGAGCACTTGCCTGTACGAAAACGAGGGAGTTTGCACTCTATCAGTCAAAAACCGATACGCACGCAGATGAAAAACTGCGGATTAACAGAGTGCTTATGAATATAGATGAGTTTTATGATGCGTTTAACATCACTCAAGGCGATGCGATGTATGTCGCACCAGAGGATAGAATAAATATGTGGTGAGGAGAATAAATATGAGAAAGAAGTTATATAAATCACAAACAGACAGAAAAATTTGCGGAGTATGCGGCGGAATTGCAGAATACTTTAATATTGACCCTACAATTGTACGTCTTATCTGGGCAATTTTTATATTCTGCCTTGGTACAGGCTTTTTAGCGTATATTCTTGCGGCACTGGTATTGCCAAATCAGGAAAATTACTGAAATAAGTTATAGAGAGGGAAAAGAAATGAATACTAAGGAGCTTTACAGCGTTCTGGAGCATTTTGATTTTGAAAGTGATGCAAAGGTTTACGGAAACGGTCATATTAATGAAACATATATTGTCGACCCGAAATATATAGTTCAGAAAATTAATACAAAGGTTTTCAAAGAGCCTGACAAGCTTATGGACAATATTATTGCAGTTACGAGCTTTCTGCAGAAAAAAATTGTGCAGGAGGGCGGAAACCCTGCAAGAGAAACACTGACTATTATTCCTACAAGTGAAGGCCATAAGTTTTACAAGAAGGATAACGAGAACTGCTATAGATGTTATGAAGCGATTTCAAATACCTTTTCAATTGAAACGGTAGAAAATCCGCACGACCTGTATGAGGCGGCAAAGGCATTTGCGCTTTTCCAGAAAAGACTTGCAGATTTTCCTGCGGAAGAGCTTTCAGAGACGATTAAAGATTTCCATAATACGCCAAAAAGGTTTAATGACCTTCTCCAGGCAATAGAGAAAGATGAAATGGGAAGAGCAAAGAATGTAAAGGAAGAGATAGAATTTGCACTTTCACAAAAAGACTGGATAAACGCTGTAACGGACGGCCTTAGTGACGGCTCAATTCCTCTTCGGGTTACGCATAATGACACAAAGATAAACAATGTTCTTTTTGACAATGCTACACGCAGGGCGATTTGCGTAATTGACCTTGACACTGTAATGCCCGGCTCGCTTCTTTATGATTTTGGTGATGCCCTGAGAATTGGTGCGGCATCAGGCGAAGAGGATGAAGTTGATATTTCAAAGATATTTTTCAGACTTGATTGCTTTGAAGCATTTGTTAAAGGCTTTGCAGAGGAAATGGGCGATAATCTTACACAGCGTGAGGTAGAGCTTCTTGCACTCAGCGCAAAGCTTCTTACATATGAATGTGGTATAAGGTTTTTAACAGATTATTTAAACGGAGATACATATTTTAAAATTCACAGAGAAAACCATAACCTTGACAGATGCAGAACACAGTTTAAGCTTGTTCGGGATATGGATGAAAAAATGGATGAAATGAATAAGATAGTAAAAAAGTATTTTGAGAATGAACAAAATTGACTTCGTCAATTGAATGTTCGCTACGATCACCTTTTTATAAGGTGAATTTTGTTGATACAAGAAATTGCTGACGCAATTGGTTTCCTATGTAATAAAAAAACAGGCTGAGCCTGCACTCATACGGTAAAAAGCGGGAAAACTTAGTTTTTTTCCGCTTTTATTTTTTGCATACATTTATGTCGCATATTCCGTAATTTATTTATTAAAATTATATTATCATTATTAAAATTGAGTGATTTACAAATTCCTTTTTAATTAATATAATATATAACATACTGATGAGGAGGCGGACTATGAAGATTAATAAGAAAAGCTATATTTTTGAATACAGCGAAGAAAGCAATGAAGTTATCTTATATAATGCTGATGGCGGACGTTTTCTGAAAATGCCCGTATCAGCACTTTTTACAGAGGGGAATGAAGAAATACAAACGGGAGAGAGTACATATTCATTTGAAAAAAATATCCTCACCGTAAAAGCACAAAGCATATCAGAGCGTTTCGGCATATTGTCTTTTTCCTTCCAGCTTAACGAGGACAGTATAGAAGTAGCTTTTTGTGCAGAGGCAAAGGAAGATGTCTATGTAGAACAGACGGAGCTTTTCCGCAGAGGCAAAAAGGGTATGTATATGGTGGATTGCATTAAATATTTTGCACCCGCACCAAGAAATAACTTTGGTGTAAACCGTGCGTTTGAAAATGTTTTCTGTGATTGCACAATGAATGCATACTTCGCTCCGCCACCACTGAATTTCTGTGTTGGTAACCGCAACGGATGGATTGCGTTCGGGCTTCTGGATTTACCTGACTCTTATGAATACAAGCTGACATCAAGGCTTGGAATACTACTTGAAAACAGAGGCGGTAAGCTACTCACTAAAAAAGGAGAATGTTATAAAGCACCACGCCTTTTAATAACATTCCCCAAAACGCAGTGGGAAAGTATTAGTCTTTTCAGAGAAGAGCTTGGAAAGAGAAATTTGCTCCCCGAAAAAAGGAAAGAAATTCCTGGTTGGTGGAAAAGACCTCTTCTTGTTACATATGGCGACCAGATGATGGATTTACAGTATAACTGGTATACTGATGACGATTGGGGTTGTGACGATTTTACCACAGACTGGCTGAGGATGTGGCTTGACCGTGCAGAAAATATCTTAGGAAAAAATGACTTTACAGTAGTAATAGATGCTTTCTGGCAGCACGAATACAGCACAGAGGCAAAGGTTGACGAGGAAAGATTTTCTGATTTAAGAAGCTTTATTGATGAATGTCACGATAGAGGGCATAAGGTTCTTTTATGGTGTGCCCCGCTTATTGATAATCCTGATAACGGCTTTGAAACGCTTGCACAAAGGCTGGGGGTTCTTTCACCCGACAGACTGACGGGCGGAATAGTAGACGGAAAATATTATGTGGACTTTACTTCCGATAATATAGGAAAATACTTTGAAGAGCTTTCAAGAAAGTTTTTCAGCAGTGATGCCGATGCACTTGACTGTGACGGACTTAAAATGGACTTTTTGGCTAACCTTAGAAACCCTGACAGTGATGTACATTACCAAAATCCTGAAAATGGTATAGGAATAAAGGAAATGTACCGTTTCTATGACGAGTTCCAGAAAGCGGCAACAAAGGTTAAAAGCGATGTTCTTCTTAACGGAAGTGGGTGTGACCCGCGTTTTGAAACGCTGATGGCGATGAACAGACTTCACGATATACAGAATGTGTATGAGGAAAGGGAGCTTCGTGCAAGAGCATCGGCACTTGCGTGCCCAAACCTTTTGATAGACTCTGACGGAGCAATAATGCTGACCGACTGGGTAAAGGAAACATATATTAAGGCAACGGTATATTCAACGCCTTCACTTTATTATGTGAATAAATTCCACGATGGAATAAGACTTCCTGATGATGAGATGATAGCCCTTAAAGAGCTTCTTGCACTCAGCAGTAAAAAAACAGACGGAGTACCTTTCTATAACGAGTACGGAGATTGGGAGCTTATAGATGAAAACGGCAGAGTAACGGCACACACCTTTGGCGGAGACAGTGTTTATGTATATGACGGAGAAGGGGAGTTAAATGTATTTTCGTGGAATGGCGGAAAGCTTTCAATCCCTCTTAAAGGTTATGAGTTTATAAATATGTCTGAAAACTGTAGCTATGACGGAGAAACGCTGAATATTGAAGCCGAGGCAGGAAAGGTTTGCAAGATTAAGTGTGAATTATAAAAATCATAAAGACGGCAGCAAATCAAAATTGCTGCCGTCTTTATGATTTTTAACCGTTTGAGTAGAGTGAATAAAGCTTTGCATAGTCGCCGTCTTTTTTTATTAGTTCATAGTGTGTGCCTTCCTCTGTGATGCCGTCAGAAGTCAGGAAAAGAATACGGTCAGCATTCTTTATTGTTGTAAGTCTGTGCGCAATGGTAAGCGTTGTGCGACTCTGAGACAGTTTTTCAAGGGATTTTTGCACTATAAGCTCACTTTCATTATCAAGGGCACTTGTCGCTTCATCAAGAATGAGAATAGGCGGATTTTTAAGAAATACACGCGCAATTGATATTCGTTGTTTTTGTCCGCCTGAAAGCTTTACACCACGCTCGCCGACATAGGTATCATAACCGTCGGGAAGGCTTAGTATAAATTCATGTGCACCTGCCGCCTTTGCCGCATTCTCTACTTCCTCCTGCGTTGCATCGGGGTTTCCGTAAAGGATATTTTCATAAACAGTTCCGCAGAAAAGATACACATCCTGCTGTACTGTGCCGATATTTTCACGAAGTGATTTGAGTGTCAGATCACGAATGTTTTTCCCGTCAATAAAGATGTCACCGCCCGCAAGGTCATAAAAACGGGGGATAAGGTTGCAAAGTGTGCTCTTACCGCCTCCTGACGGACCGACAATAGCAATATTTTCTCCTTTTTTAACGTGCAGATTAATATGATTAAGCACATCACTACCGTTTTCACTGTAGCGGAAACGTACATCTTTAAGCTCTATTTCGCCCCCTATATTATCTGCCGAAACTGCATCGGGGGAGTCTGTAATCGTAACGGGCTCTTCTATTATTTCCATAAAGCGTTCTATACCCGTAATTCCCTTTTGAAACTGCTCCGTAAATTCTACAATGCGGCGTATTGATGTAATAAGAGTTTGTATATAGAGAAGATATGCAATAAGGTCTGATGATGTTATATGACCTTTTAGCATAAAGAGGGAGCCTATTACAATAACACCGATATACATTACACCGTCAAAAAAGCGGGTGCCTGAGTGGAAAAGTGCCATATATTTATATGCATATTTTTTCGTCTGTAAAAATTTAGTGTTATCCTGATTAAATTTTTCTCTTTCAATATCCTCGTTTGCAAAGCTCTTTACAACACGTATTCCAAGAAGATTGTCTTCAAGCTGTGCGTTAAGAATACCAACCTGTTCACGCTGCATCTTAAATGCAGCCTTCATTTTCTTCCTGAAAGCAATTATTGAAATAAGCATCAAGGGAAGCATAAGGAATATGATAAGAGTTAAAAGGAAATTTACCCTTGATAAGATTATAAAGGAGCCGACAATTTTTATCCCCGCTATAAAAAATTCTTCGGGACAATGGTGGGAAAATTCCGTTACATCAAAAAGGTCATTTGTAACCCTTGACATAATCTGACCGACCTTTACATTGTCGTAATAACTAAACGGAAGCTTTTGCAGATGGTCGAACAAATCACGGCGCATATCTGTTTCAAGGCGTGCACCCATCACGTGACCGACATCTGACATATAATAATTTGCAACAGTGTCGCAAAGACGTAAAAAAAGATATATTCCGCCAAGTCTCAGCACCGTAGAAAGCAGTACTTCAGCAGAACTATTAAGTGCAGTGTTTGTGATTTCACGTACTATCATCGGAAAAGCAAGCTCACACACAGTGGTAAATGCGGCGCAAAGCAAATCAAAAATAATAATAGCTATATACGGTTTGTAGTAATGTGCAAATTTTCGTAACATTGTAAAAGCCTCCTGTCTTAGTAATTATAGCACCCGCGTTTGGCGGTGTCAAGTAATGGAAGAATATGAAATTTTTTGTATTAATTTACAAATAATTAATACTTTTTGTGTTGACCGCAGAGGGAAAATTTGTTATATTATAAACAGAAGCTTATACAAAGGAGGAGTTAAGGATGAAATCTACAGGTATTGTTCGTAAAGTGGATGAGCTTGGAAGAATAGTTCTTCCCATTGAACTTAGAAGAACCCTTAAAATTGAATTGCGTGACCCTCTGGAAATTTATGTTGAGGGTGAGAGTATTATTCTCAAAAAATATGTTCCCAACTGCATCTTCTGCGGCAGTGAGGAAGATGTCTATATGTATTCTGAAAAGAATATCTGCAAAAAATGTATTGAGGACTTGAAAAATAAAGTATTATAAGTTTTTTATACTTGAAAAGAAGGTCATACAGTGATATAATCACTGTATGATTTTTTTAGGAGTGATATTGTTGAAATCTGTAATTACAGTGATGGGAAAGGACGGTATGGGTATTATTGCAAGGGTAAGTGCGCTTCTTGCAAAGAATAACGTCAATATTATTGATATTACCCAGACAACGTCGGAAAACCGCTTTTTTATGGTTATGGTCGTTGATATGAGTGAAGCGGCAAGCTCGTTTTCAAATATAGCGACAGAGCTTCAAGCCCTTGGGGAGAAGCTTGAACAGAAAATACAGGTGCGTCATAAGAAGGTTTATGACTCAATGCACAGAATATAAGGAGGGGGTATAGTATGATAAATCCTTTTGAAATAATGGAAACTATCAATATGATAGATAATGAACACCTTGATATACGTACAATAACAATGGGTATTTCCCTTCTTGATTGCATAGGTGACAATTCAGAGCGTGCAGCGCAGCGTGTTTATGATAAGGTGACAAGGCTTGCCGAAAATCTTGTTCCCGTTGGTGAACAGCTTGAAAAAGAATACGGCATACCAATTATAAATAAGAGAATAAGTGTAACGCCTATTTCAATAGTAGGACAGGCGTGTGGCGATTATATAAAGTTTGCAAAGGCGCTTGACCGTGCGGCTGATACGACGGGTGTTAATTTTATAGGCGGATATTCAGCACTCGTACAAAAGGGCTATACTAAGGGTGAGTACGATTTTATTGAAACTATTCCTGAAGCACTTTGCACCACGAATAAAATCTGTTCCAGTGTTAATGTCGGCTCTACAAAGGCAGGAATATCAGTGGATGCCGTAAAGCATATGGGACAGATTATAAAAAGGACAGCCGAGATGTCAAAGGACAAAGACGGCTTTGGCTGTGCAAAGCTTGTTGTCTTTGCAAACGCAGTTGAGGATAACCCCTTTATGGCAGGTGCTTTCCACGGAATGGGTGAGGGCGAATGTGTAATCAATGTCGGTGTAAGCGGCCCCGGAGTTGTAAAAAAGGCTCTTGAAAAAGTAAAGGGTGAGGACTTTGGCGTTGTAGCCGATACTATAAAGAAAACTGCTTTTAAAATCACA
>JAFSBF010000075.1 GCA_017441965.1 Clostridia bacterium
AAAACAGAATTCCCTGAACTTAATGAGAAGATTACTCTTCATATTCCTGATGAAAAGGCAAGAAGAGTAGGTCAGTCGGTTGCGGCGGCAAGCCTTCCTAAAATTAAATAAATTTTGATTTTAAAGGTCAGGCGGTGTGAAAATTCTTTCACACCGCCTGCTTCTTATTTTTGCTTTTTTATATTGTATCGTCATCTTCGCATCTTGCAACACACTTTACAAGACACGCTGTTACAGTTATTATTAAAAAGAAAAATGCCACTAAAAGACCTACAATTATTGCGCCAATTCCGCTCGTTGCGGCAAATGTTATGGCAAGAAGAATTACAGAGGTTATAATGGCTCCTAAAATTCCTGTTATCAGAATGGAAAGCAGCGGGCATATACATCTGCGCGTGGTAAACCCACGTGAAAAAGCCGCCACTACAAGAAGTATTGCAAGATAGGAAACAGCAATACCAAAAACAACCCATAAAAATGCAGTGCCCACAGTAATAGTTCCTAAAAATGTGAGGACTGCCGCAACAATACCAAGAATTATGCTTGCGCCAATTGCAAGAAGGGTGCAGCCGCCTCTGCAAGAGCATCCGTAGCTATTCATAGATTAATCACCTCCCGTTATATTCTATGCTAAAATTTATATGGGGGTGAAAAAAGACTGTGACAATTTTGCCACAGCCTTTCCTTAATTTTGAAATTTGTATTTAGCAAACGCCGTATGCGAGCATAGCCTCCATAACCTTCTTGAAGCCTGCAATGTTAGCGCCTGCAACAAGGTCATAACCAAGACCGTATTCCTCTGCTGCATCCATACTAACCTTATGAATGTTTGCCATAATTCCCTTAAGCTTTTCATCAACTTCTTCTGCAGTCCAGCTATAACGCATTGAGTTCTGTGCCATTTCAAGTGCAGATACTGCAACACCACCTGCGTTAACAGCCTTTGAAGGTCCTACAATAAGACCGCTGTCCTTGAGAAGTGTAACAGCCTCGTTAGTTGTGGGCATATTAGCAACTTCGATATAGTACTTAGTACCGTTTGCAATAATCTTCTTAGCCTCTTCTATGCCGATTTCGTTCTGAGTTGCGCAAGGCATACAAATGTCAGCCTTAACACCCCAGGGCTTCTCGCCTGCAAAGAACTGGCAACCGAATTTATCAGCATAATCCTGAGCACGGTCACGGCCTGAAGCTCTCATTTCAAGCATGAAGTCAATCTTTTCCTGAGTTGTAACACCATCGGGGTCATATACATATCCGTCAGGACCTGAAATTGTGATAACCTTACCGCCAAGCTGTGCTACCTTTGCAGCAACACCCCATGCAACGTTACCAAAGCCTGAAATTGCAACTGTCTTTCCTTCTATTGTTTCACCAAAATGCTTGAGAACTTCACAAGCATAGTATGTAGCACCATAACCTGTAGCCTCGGGGCGGATTAAAGAGCCGCCGTATGAAAGACCCTTACCTGTGAGAACACCGTTCTCCCAAGTGCCCTTAATTCTCTTGTACTGACCGTAAAGGTAACCGATTTCCCTTGCTCCTACACCGATATCACCTGCGGGAACGTCTACGTCAGGACCGATATGACGGTAAAGCTCTGTCATAAAGCTCTGGCAAAATCTCATGATTTCACCGTCAGACTTACCTCTGGGGTCAAAGTCACTACCGCCCTTACCGCCGCCGATGGGAAGACCTGTAAGGCTGTTTTTAAATGTCTGCTCGAAAGCAAGGAACTTCATAATAGAAAGGTTAACGGAAGGATGGAAACGAAGTCCTCCCTTGAAAGGTCCGATTGCACCGTTGAACTGTACACGGAAACCTCTGTTAACCTGAACTTTACCGTTGTCATCTACCCAGGGAACACGGAAAAGAATCTGTCTTTCAGGCTCCACAAGTCTTTCGAAAAGACCTGAAGTTTCAAGCTCGGGACGTTTTTCAACAACGTGCTCAAGGCTTTCAAGAACCTCTGTAACTGTCTGAATAAACTCAGGCTCGTTAGCATCTTTCTTCTTAACATTTTCTAAAATGCCAAGTAAATACTTGTTTTTCATAACAAAACCTCCAATTGTTAAAGTTGGAAAACCAATTCCATTTTTTAATGGAAATATTATATCACTGCAAAAAAATGATGTCAACACATTTTATGACAGAAAAGGCAATAATATTACACTTTTTTGCGTGCTTATTTTATTTCTACTACAGTAACGCCAGCCTCGCCCTCACCGTAGCGCCCTGCACGAAACGTTCGTGCGTGCGGATGGTGACGGAGCATATCGGCTATTGCACTGCGCAGTGCACCCGTACCCTTACCGTGAATTATCGTAACACTTTCAAGGTGTGCCATTGCCGCATCGTCAAGGTATTTATCAGTGAGAAGGAGGGCATCCTCCACCGTTTCACCACGCAAATCAATCTCCGTCTTAACTGCGGAGAAAGCACGGCTTTCCCCTGAAATATAGCTTTGCGCACTCTTTTTCTTCTTTTCCTCTTTTGCAGGGGCAAGGGAATTTATATTTGTTTTTATCTTGAGTATTCCTACCTGAACGCTGAGGTCGCCCTTTTTATCGGGAAGTGTAAGGACATTTCCGACCTGTCCCATTGTTGTGACCTCGACACTCTGACCGAGCCTGATTTTTGACACATCAAGCTTTTGGGAAGATTTTGATTTAAAAACGTCCTCGGAAAGCTTATCAGCCATTTTATCAGCACCACGGCGGAGCCTCAGGCGGCTTTCCTCAATTTCACGTCTGTTTGCCGATGCCGATTCGTCAAGCAGCTTCTGCATTTTCTTTACGATTGCATCTGCCTCGCTCTTTGCCTGCTCGTAAATCTTTTTTGCATCACGGCGTGCGTCAGCAAGGATTTTTTCTTTCTGACTTTGTATACGCTGATGCTCTTTTTGAGTTTCTTTTTTCTGTGCCAGAGATTGCTCACGTGCCGCACTTGCGGCAGTAAGCTCCTCCTGAGCCTTCATGCGGTGCTCCTCAAGAGAAGTTATAACATCTTCAAAACGTGTGCTTTCACTGTCTATATGTGTCTGTGCATGCTCAATTATTTCTTCCTCAAGTCCAAGTCTGCGGCTTATGGCAAAGGCATTACTTTTGCCGGGAACACCGATGAGAAGACGGTATGTCGGGCGAAGGCTTGCAACGTCAAATTCGCAGGCGGCATTTTCAACTCTGTCGGTTGAAAGTGCATAAAGCTTAATTTCACTGTAATGTGTTGTTGCCGCAACCTTTGCACCAAGCGATTTTGCCCTTTCTAAAATTGCAATAGCAAGGGCAGCACCCTCCGTCGGGTCAGTTCCCGAACAAAGCTCGTCAAAAAGGATGAGAGTTTTATAATCTGCCTTCTGAAGTATTTTTATGATATTTGTCATATGTGCGGAGAAGGTACTTAGTGATTGCTCAATAGACTGTTCATCACCTATATCGGCAAAAACATTTTCAAACACACAAAGCTCACTACCCTCTGCAGCGGGTATACAAAGTCCAGCTTGAGCCATAAGGGTAAAAAGCCCCAAAGTTTTAAGTGACACCGTTTTTCCGCCCGTATTGGGTCCCGTAATTACAAGTGTATCAAAATCCTTGCCCAAATATATATCGGTGGGAACAACTTTTTTTGCATCTATCAGCGGATGGCGTCCTCTTTTGATGTTTATAATTCCGTCGGAATTAAGAAGTGGAACGCTTGCGTCCATTTTTCGTGCAAGCTTCCCTTTGGCAAAGGCAAAATCTATTTCAATAATAACCTTGTAATCCTCTGTTATCTGTGCTGAAAATTCAGCTACTTTTCTTGAAAGGTCTGCTAAAATACGTTCAATTTCATCTTTTTCTTCACTTAAAAGTGTGCGCAGGCGGTTATTTATCTCAACTGCCGCCATAGGCTCGATAAAAAGCGTAGCCCCGCTTGCAGAGCTGTCGTGTACGACACCTGAAACCTCTCCTCTGTGCTCACTCTTAACGGGGATAACATATCTGTCGCCACGCATTGTCACGATAGGCTCCTGCAGAAGTGCTGAATACTTTGGGGAGTGTATCATTTCGTTTAAAACTTCACGCACTTTTGAATTGAGTGAACGCATTTTGCGCCGTATTGAAAGAAGCTCAACTGATGCATCGTCAGCCATTTCCTCATCACTTATAATTGCACCTAAAATAGCTGTTTCAAGCTTTTTATTTTCAGATAATGCTGAAAAGAGGGTGGAAAGCTGCGGATAATTTTCCTGAAAGTTATCTTCGTCGGCATACGAAAGAAGCCCGCGTGTCATCCTGAGTACGTGCGCAACCCCCAAAAGGTCACCCATAGATAAAATGCCGTCGGCCTCGGCGCGTTTAGCTGCGCCCGTAACATTACGAACGGGGCTTATTGGCGGGGCACCTTTTTTAATGAGGAGCATCTGTGCTTCCTCGGTTTTAGCAAGAAGATTTCGTGCCTCGTAAATATTGTCCACCGGCAACAATGCGCCGCAGCGTTCACACGCTTCGGCGCATATAGCCAGCTCACTCAGCATTTCTCTTACAGTATTAAATTCGAGAACTCTCAGTGTTCTGTTTTCCATTATATTACCAGTCCTTTTTTATCAGTCCAGTTTTATATGCTGCGGCAGACCGTTTACAGTAAGCTGAGAAACCTCACCCTCTATAAGAGGACGGACATATTTTATAAATTCCTCAGTTACGTGGTCGCCGTTTTCGTTTATCATACTAAGGGGAACAGATTTTGCAAGATTTGCAACCTCACGCACATCTGCCGTATCTGTTACGCAGATATACGGGTCATCTGATATTCTTTTAAGGAGAGCCATTTTGCCGCTCTGTCCTTCGGAAGCAGCCTTTACAGCATACTCGCCCACTGCGGCAGACTCCGTTAAGTCGGTAAGTGATGCTATGTGGGAAGCACAACGCTGAAGTGTTGAAAGCTCTACCGCACGTGTTTTTATACCTAAATCATTTTTAAGCATTGTTGCAATTGTCTGTGCCGTTCCTGTAAGCATGGTATGACCGAATGTGTCAGTACCTTTACTGCTTCCAAGCTCGCACACATATTTTCCGTCAGCCGTTTTTACACCCTCTGATACAGTAATAACGATTGACTTTTGTGTTTTAATAATTTCTGCAATACGTCCTTTTACATATTCGTAGTCAAAGGGAACCTCGGGGAGAAGCACCATTGCAGGTCCTTCGCAGTCATCCCCCTTGGAAAGGGCACTTGCACCTGTGAGCCATCCTGCATCTCTGCCCATAATTTCAACTATGGTTACGCTTTCCATTTCATAAACAAGACCGTCACGAACAAGCTCCTTTGTAACGGTTGCTACAAATTTTGCCGCACTGCCAAAGCCGGGAGTATGGTCTGTGATAACAAGGTCATTGTCAATTGTCTTGGGAACACCGATGAAACGTACATCACTGCCGTTAAACGCTGCATATTCGCTAAGCTTTTTTACAGTGTCCATAGAATCGTTTCCGCCGATGTAGAAAAATCCCTTTATATTATATTTTTCAAAAATGGAGAAAAGCTTTTCGTATATTTCATTTCCCTCTACAGGCTCAGGAAGCTTAAAACGACAGGAGCCTAAATATGAAGATGGTGTTCTCTTCAGCAGCTCAACATCACGGTCTGACTTTATGTAGTCTGAAAGCTCAATTATTCTTTCATCCAAAAGTCCCTCAACACCGTTTCTCATTCCGTATATTTTTCCGTCGCAAAACTTCTTTCCGCCGCAAAATACACCTGCAAGTGAAGAGTTAATTGCCGCAGTCGGACCGCCCGACTGACCAATAATAATGTTTCCGTTAATTTTCACGATTATTCCTCCAAATTACCAAACTTACTTCGTTTCGGTTATATTTTAATATATTTAAATGGTGGTGTCAACTGTATAAAAAAGAAATTATAAATCAACACCGAGGAATTTTTTTGCTAAAACTCCTACAAAAAATGACATAATGGCAACGCCTATGCTGATAAGTGACATTTCTAAAAATCTCGGCTTAAAGCGCTCCCCTTTCGCCACAGATATGTAATATGTAAACCCTGCGATAATTAAAATAACAAAAGCTATCATCAACAGCAGTGCACTCATATAATTACTGTTATCCATCAGAAGATACGGGATAATTAAAAGTGCAACAGTTATAAGATATGCTATGCCTGTATAACAGCAGGATTTAAACGCGTCTGTTCTACCCTCATTCCTTGCGGCAAGAAATTCACTTGATGCCATAGAAAAGGTTGCTGAAATTCCCATAATAAGCCCTGAAAGTGCAATAAGGCGTGTATTTTGCATTGCAAATGTAAACCCTGCAAGCGAGCCTGTAAGCTCTACCAAAGCATCATTCATTCCCAGAACCATACTTCCAACATACTGAAGCCGTTCCTCGTCAAGAAGCTCTAAAAGTGCCGCCTCATGCTCCTCCTCCTGCGCCCTGATATGTACGCTTTCCTCTACTTCTTCCTGAAGGAGTGCATATTCACTCTGTGCACCCTCCTCGCCGTTTTCCATAAGCTTAACGGCAAAGGTGAAGCCTAAAATACGTGCAAGAAGCTTGTACTTAAAAATTTTAGCTTTCTGCGGCTTTAATTCAAGCCCCGTATATTTTTTCCATATTTCGTAATGCGCTTTTTCCTCCGAGGAAAGACGAAGAAGTGTTTCCTTATTCTTATCCCCTTTGGCAAATTTGGCAATCTCTGCGTATATTACGCTTTCGGTAAGCTCGTTTTGCTGCATTTTTTTAATGATTTTCATAGCAGCCTGTGAAATTGTGCCTGTCATAATAATTCCCCCATTTTAAAACAAAAATTTTTCTAATGCAATGCTAATTTTTTAGTAATCTTTATTTTTTCCTGAATGTGAAATTTTACAATTGCTACAATCGTAATTACAAATTCAATTCCATAAGATACCGCCGAGGAAATCGGAGCGTTAACAAGCAAATTGTATGCAATTGCACATGCGTGCGGAATTAAAACCAAATATCTCATTAATTTGATATTACGAATAGCAAATGTAATTGCGTACATACAGGAAGCAATCAAATAAAAAATGTCCCATGGTGATGATGTTGCGGACAAAACAACGTGGTTTATTATAATATAACTCAAAATTGTTGCCAAACACAAGGCAATAATCATATACAAAGGAACTTTTCTATTGTGTTTTTCATATGTATAGCAAATCAATCCCCGTCCTATACCTATACCAACAGAAACCATAGTAAAATATGCCCCCATCAGCAAATATGACAGTGATAAAAAAACATTACCGACAAGCTGCAATATCAGATAATTTCTTTTATTATTAAAAAAATAGCTGCAAGAGTACAGAGCAAGTGCTACTGTGCTCATAGCAAAAGACAAGGTAGTTGTATCCATTCTAATCTTTCTCCCGAATGTATTTTTGTCGTATTATAACATAAAATTTAACGCATTTCAATATTTGGAAGGTTAAGTACAGACATTTTGCGTAAAAAATAAAAGTAATGCCGTTTTAATGAAATGTTTTTTATGACAATTGGGGACAATTGGGTGACAATTGGTGACAATTGGGGACGTACATTTTTTGTCAACTTTTTTGTTTTTCGCAAACCAACGAAATAGCAAGGACTTCGTTAATTTTGTTTAAATTACTGCTATCTGCAGTAGCCACGCTCAGTCGATATAACGCAGCTGTTAACCATTGTAGTTTGCTGCACGACCTGAAAGAAAAGCACAAAGAAAAACAGAGTAGCAAAAGCTACTCTGTTTTTCTTTGTGGCTCCCCCTGTTGGACTCGAACCAAC
>JAFSBF010000076.1 GCA_017441965.1 Clostridia bacterium
ATAAATTTCAAACTGAAAAAAGGGGAAAGCCTTGGCATAATAGGCGCTACAGGCAGCGGAAAATCAACTCTTATCAAGCTGCTTTTAAGATTTTATGACATAGATGAGGGAAGCATATACATAAATGGTGAGGATATACGTACTATCGACAAACAGCGGTTTTATAAGATGTTTGGAAGTGCCCTTCAGTATGATTTCCTGTTTGCAGATACTATAGAGGAAAACATCAATTTTGGGAGAAACATTTCGCAGCAGGATATCAGGGAAGCTGCCCGCATTGCGCAGGCGAGCGATTTCATAGAAAGCTTTAGTGACGGATATGACCATATGCTTGCGCAGCACGGCAGTAATCTTTCAGGAGGACAAAAGCAACGTGTTCTGATTTCACGCGCACTTGCCGCAAAGCCTGAAATATTGATTTTAGACGACAGTTCATCAGCCCTTGACTATAAAACAGATGCCGCCTTAAGAAGAGCTCTTAGCGAAAATCTACACGAAACTACTGTAATTACAGTGGCACAACGCGTAAGCTCGGTAAAAGACTGCTCCCTTATTTTAGTTCTTGACGAGGGTGAGATTATCGGTGCAGGAAGCCACGAAGAGCTTTTATCCTCCTGCAGCCATTACAGAGAGATAAGTGAGTCACAGATGGGGGGTGCTTTCGTTGAATAAAGGCTTTGAAAGAAAAAAGCTTGATGCAAAAACCACGAAAAGCATTCTCATACGTCTTTTGGGATATGTAATGAAGTACTGGCATCTTTTTATACCTGCCATTATTATGACACTTCTTTCAAATCAGCTTTCACTTCTTGGTCCTAAGTATTCGGGTGAGGCAATTGATGCAATTGCATTAAAGGGCGGTGTTAACTTCTCGCTTGTGCAGGAAAACATTGTGAAAATGTTAGTCTGCTATGTGCTTTCAGCGGTGCTTAGCTACGTGCTTGCACTTCTGATGATTTATATAGGTCAGAAGATAGTCTACACTATGCGAAAGCAGCTTTTTGAAAAGCTGACAAGTCTTCCCGTAGGGTATTTTGATACGCACCCGACGGGTGATATTATAAGCCGTATTTCGTACGATATAGACACTATAAACAGTACACTTTCACACGACCTTGTGCAGATAATGACAAGCCTTTACACGGTTATAGGCTCGCTCATATTTATGTGGAACATATCAAGGGTGCTTATCCTTGTGTTTGCGCTTACAGTTCCGACGGCAATATTTTTTACAAAATACCGTTCAAAGCGTGTAAGACCGCTTTTCCACGAACGTTCAAAAAAGCTTGGTGAGCTTAACGGATATGCAGAGGAAATGCTCAGCGGATGCAGAACCATCCAGGCGTATGAGCGTGAGGAGGAGATAGGCGGCAGATTTAATGTTCGCAATGAAGATGCTATGGATGCGCATTACAAAGCAGATTACTATGCAAGCACGATGGGACCGTCCGTAGGATTTATAAATAATATTTCCATATCACTTATTATGATGCTTGGCGGTATAATGTATATGTACTCGCAAAACGGCATTATTCCCGAGGCATCAGTGTTTTTTATAACGCTTGGTGCAATGGCACAGTTTGTACAATACTCACGTAAATTTGCAGGTCCTATAAATGAATTTGCAAATATAATCAGCGAATTTCAGTCTGCTTTTTCTGCTGCAGAGAGAGTTTTCAGGATTCTTGATGAACAGCCTGAGAGTGCAGATAAGGAAAATGCAATAGTTTTAAATGATGTGGAAGGCAAAGTGGAATTTAAGGACGTTGTATTCGGTTACAATGCCGAGAAAACAATTCTGCACAATATTTCCCTTTGCGCAGATAAAGGAAAAACAATTGCTATCGTAGGACCTACGGGGGCAGGAAAAACAACGATAATAAATCTTCTTATGCGTTTTTATGATGTGACAGACGGCTCTGTGTGCCTTGATACAAATGACGTGCGTGATAT
>JAFSBF010000077.1 GCA_017441965.1 Clostridia bacterium
AAAACTTTATGAAAAATATTGAAAAAATCGAATGGAAAAATCTTTGTGATATTTACATATATAACGGTGAGGGAAATTTGATTGTACACAGTAAAAATTCAGAAGGTGAATCCCTCCCCGAAACGTTAAAGGAAATTGATGCGTACGAAAAACAGGACAATACCGTTTTGCGAAAAACGATTGCTATAGATAAATACTACTGGCAGCTTGTAATTGTGGTATCGAAATATGCGCTGAACAAAAACATATATTTAGTTCAGGGCGTTACCGTGACAGTGGTATTGTTATCACTTATTCTCCTTGTATTTTTAGTAAGATATCTGCTGAAAATAAACCGCAGACCGCTGCAAAGCGTGCTATCGCTCTTTGGCGTGACGGACGAAAAGGATGAATACAAGGCGCTGCATAAATATATAAGCCAGACGCTTGAAGATAAAAGCGAGCTTATGAAAAACTTAGAGGTGCGTGACCGTGAGCTTAAGACAGTTGCAATATCCAAAATAATCAAGGGTAATTTGCCCTCATCGGCACTTTTAGAATATAACATAGAATTCCGCAGTGAAAACTATGCAGTAATAAGCTTCTTCTTAGAGGATTTGTCTACGCTTTTCCGTGAAGACAGTGTTATGCCGAATTTTGAGCGTAACTATCACCTTCGCTACATTATAAATAATGTTATGGAGGAGCTTTTGCAGGAAAAAGGAATTCACATATACACAACAGAAATTGACAGCTATGTAGTGTGTCTTGCAAATTTAGAGGACAATGTTCCCGAAAGCACCCTTTCTGAAATGGTGCAAAAGGGTGTCAGCTATATAAACCGCTATTTTGACATAAAGCTTGATTTTGCGGTTTCTGATGTTTACAAGGCTTTTTCTCAGCTTTGCGTTGCATATGCACAGACGGTTGAACTTTTAGAGTATAAGCGTATCACGAAAACTGACAGTAATATTTCATTTTCACAGATGCAGAAGGAAACTGACGGGCAGTATGCATTTGATATAGGTGCAGAGGAAAAGCTGATACATTTTATAAAGATAAACAGTATTCCTGAGGCTACGGCGGTTGTTTCACTCGTTTTTGAAAGACTGAAGGACCCCGACAAATGCTCACTTGAGTATGTGCGCTATGTCGCACTTGACATAGCGGGTACAATTACAAAATGCGCGCAGGATTATTTTGCCACACAAAAAGGGGAAAGAAATCGCGAAATAGAGCTTTATAACGCTATTAATACTGCCTCCGACAGCACAAAAATGGAGGAGGAGCTTAAATGCTATATTAATGAGGTTTGCACCGTTTCGACCTTTGTAACAAAAAAGAAAAAGCGTCAGAGATGTACTGCCGAGGAAATACGTGATTATGTGCATAAGAACTTGACGGACTTTAACCTTACGGCAGTTTCAATAGGCTTGTATTTTGACCTTACTGCGGCATATGTGTCAAAAATCTTTAAAGATAGCGAAAAAGAAAGCCTTACGGACTATATAGCAAAAAAACGTATAGAAAAGGCGCAGGAAATAATGGCGTCGGGAAAATATCCAATGAGAGAAATTGCCGAAATGGTCGGCTTCAGTAACGAGAGAACATATTACAGAGCACTTAAAAAATTCAATCAAAAATAAATATAAATTGAAAAAGGGAGACACAATTATGGACAGAAAGAAAAGGTATGTACAGGTAGGCGTAGGCGGAAGAGCACGCTTTTTCTACGAGGCGATTGCATCCACATATCACGAAACGTCTGAAATTACGGGATTTTGTGATATCAACCGTTCAAGGCTTGAATTCGCAGTTGAAAATCTCAGGGAGAAGTACAACTATCCTGCTCCAAAGCTTTACGGCGTAGAGGAGTTTGATAAAATGATTGAGGAGCAAAAGCCCGATGCAGTTATCGTTACCTCAATTGACAGAACGCATCACAGATATATCATAAGGGCAATGGAGCTTGGCTGTGATGTTATTTCTGAAAAGCCTATGACAACTGACGAGGTAAAGTGTAAGGCTATTTTGGATGCTATTGAGCGTACCGGAAAAGAACTGCGTGTAAGCTTCAACTACCGCTACGGTGCAGTTTATACAAAAACGTGTGAGCTTCTGCGCAGCGGCGTTATCGGGGATGTAAAAGCAATTCATTTTGAATGGATGCTTTCGACAACGCACGGTGCAGACTATTTCCGCAGATGGCACCGTGATAAGCGTAACAGCGGAGGACTTTTAGTACATAAATCAACACATCATTTCGACCTTGTAAACTTCTGGCTTAATTCAAGACCTGCAGAAGTATATGCTATGGGAAATCTTGCGTTCTACGGCAGAGAAAATGCAGAGGAGAGAGGTATTACAAAGTTTTATGACAGATGCACAGGCTCTGAAAATGCAAAGGGCGACCCGTTTGCAATATTTATGGCAGGGCAGAAAAACTTTGACGGACTTTACCTTAATGCCGAGAAGGATGACGGTTATATAAGAGACAGAAGTGTTTTCAGCGATGGAATAAGCATAGAAGACGTTATGGGTGTTACAGTTCGTTATGAAAACGGAGCTATAATGACGTATCAGCTTACGGCATTTTCGCCCAAAGAGGGCTTTAACGTAGTGTTTACGGGAACAAAGGGAAGAATGGAGGTTTCTACAACAGAGGTTGCCTATGTAAATGCAGGCGGTGACAAGGAAATGGAAGGCGCCTTAAAGACAAGGAAAATTACCGTTTACCCGATGTTTGGTGACCCGTATGAGGCAGAAATCCCCGATGCAAAAGGCGGACACGGCGGCGGTGACCCCGTGCTTCTGAATGATTTGTTCGGTGTACCCGTACCCGACCCGTTAAACCGTGCGGCATCCCATATTGACGGTGCAATGAGTATTATGACGGGTATTGCAGCAAATAAGTCAATTGCGACGGGACTTCCTGTAAAGATTAAGGATTTAATTGATATCCCAAAACAGAAATGACCCGGAACAGATTGGAGAAGCCGCTATGAAGAATAAAGCACTCAAATATGCAAAGATGGCTTGCGACACTATGATGGAAAAATTCAATGCGGAGGATTTGCCTCCAAAGGGTTCGTTTCATTACCACGCAGGCGTATTCTTATCAGGAATGATGAATGTATATTCTGTTTGCCGTGAAGAAAAGTATTATGAATATGTAAAGAGATGGGTTGACAGTATCGTAATTGATGACGGTGTTATTCGTTCCTACAGCAAGGGCACACTTGATTCGTATATGGCGGCTATTCTTCTTTTTCCGCTTTATGAAAAAACGGGGGAGAAGAAATACCGTACTGCACTTGAAATCTTTGCACCTAATATCCGCAACTGGCTGAAAAATGAAAAGGGCGGCTTCTGGCATAAGGAAATTATATACCGTAATCAGATGTGGCTTGACGGTCTTTATATGGTGGGACCTCTTCAGGCAAGACTTGCCCATCTTTTGGATGCACCGTATTTTCTTGACGAGGCGGCACGTCAGGCATTTATAATGCAGGAAAATATGCAGGATGAGAAAACAAAGCTTCTCTACCACGCGTGGGACTGCTCAGGCGAGGCAAAATGGGCAGATTCCGAGAGCGGTTGCTCGCCCGAATTCTGGGGAAGGGCAATGGGGTGGTATGTGGTTGCAATACTTGATATCTTAGATTATATGCCAAAGCATCATAGTGCATATCAGCGGCTTTGCGAAATTGAAAGAAAGGTTCTTTCTTCTGTAGCCAATTTTCAGGATAAGGAAAGCGGTATGTGGTATCAGGTGCTTGATAAAGGGTACAGAAGTGACAACTGGCTTGAAACCTCTTGCAGCTGTCTTTTTGTCTATGCACTTAATAAGGCTATGCAAAAAGGTATTATAGACAAAACATATGAAGAAAACGTAAAAAGAGGTTTTGAGGGGATTTTAAAGCGTAATATTAAAATTGAGGACGGGAAGCTTTATATAAGCGGTGTATGTATCGGAACAAGTGCATCTGACTACGATTATTACGTAAACCGTCCTACAAGTGTTAACGACCTGCACGGAATGGGCGCATTTTTACTGATGTGTGCCTCTCTTGCACAATAGAGGTGAAATTTATGGAAACTAATATAATGGTTGCTGATGAAAATGAAACCAAGCGTCACGAGGAAGATACACACGAAAAGCTTGTGTGCGATATTATAAGTGAGATTGACAGTAATATCTATGCAGTAAAGAGTGTGGAGCAGCTTGCACGTGATTACAGTATAAGCTCCGGTCATATAAAAAACATTTTTAAAAAGCATACCGGTATTACCATATTTGAATATCTGTTTGAAAAGCGTATGAGCGCCGCAAAAGACCTTCTGGATAATACAGATTTAAAGGTCTATGAAATAGCCGAAAAGCTCGGCTATAAATCAAAGGCGTTTTTCTCCCGTGCATTTCAAAGGCATATAGGAACAACCCCCAGTCAGTACCGAAAACGTGATAAATAAACCAGTGTATTATGTTAAAGGATGTGCTGTTATGAAGAAGATAAATGTGCTCTTAGTGGGTATTGGAGGATATGGGGCACTTTTTGTTGAAGAAATATTAAATAATACGAATCCGTTGATAGAATTAGTTGGCGTGGTTGACCCATTTCCGGAAAGATGCTATTTGCTTGAAAAACTGAAAAGTGAAAATGTGCAGATTTTTTCAGATATGGAGAGCTTTTTTAAAGAAAACACTGCAGATTTGGCAGTTATTTCAACTCCAATATTTTTACATACAAAACATATTTTATCAGCACTTAATAATGGGTGTAATGCGTTGTGCGAAAAGCCGCTTTGCTCTGATGAAAAGGATATTGAAATCCTGAAAGAAGCACAAAAGAAGTCAGGGAAATTTATATATATCGGTTATCAGTGGTCATATAGTGAGCCTATAACTAAGCTCAAGGAAGATGTTGCAAGCGGAAAATTCGGCGAACTAAAGGAAATGAAAACTCTTATTTTAAGACCTCGTGACCGTGATTACTTTGGCAGAGGAGTTGGCTGGGCAGGAAAGATTTGCACTGCAGACGGAAAGAAGGTTTATGACAGTGTTGCAAATAATTCTGCGGCACATTATCTTTTCAATATGCTTTTTGTTATGGGACAAGATAAAGAAGCGGCAAAATATACGGATGTTACTGCCGAACTTTTAAGGGCAAATGATATTGAAAATTTTGATGTGTCAAAGATACAGTTTAAAATTAACGGAAAAACTGCAACCTTTATTGCGGCACACCCTGTAAATAAAGGGGTAGAACCTATTTTTGAATATCGTTTTGAAAAGGGAACAGTATATTACTCTTCGAAAATGACTGATAATGCTATGGCATTAATGCCCGAAGGCTATACCGAATATGGTAATATTACTGCATTGATGAATAGTGGTGAAAAAATTGTCTATGGTAACCCGATGGCAAATAGTTGCCGTAAACTTCATATGGCAGTAGACGCTATATTAGAAGGAAAAACAGACGATGGTCCTTGCGGAATTGATGCGGCGGCAATTCATACAAGAATGATAAATCAAATTCAAGAGGAATTTAGTATAAA
>JAFSBF010000078.1 GCA_017441965.1 Clostridia bacterium
CGAAGTTTTATAACAAAATCATCGAAAAGCTCCTGCGCACTCTCTTCAGTTAGTATTCCTCGCTCTATGTCACGCTCAATGTAAATATCAAAGAACGTGCTTACACGGCCAAGTGACATAGCAGCGCCGTTCTGTTCCTTGATAGCTGCAAGATAGCCGAAATATGTCCATTGGATAGCTTCTTTTGCATTGCTTGCAGGTTTACTTATATCAACACCATATGCAGCCGCCATATCCTTCATATAGCCAAGGAAGGTTATCTGCTGGTAAAGTTCCTCTGTCATACGTATCTCGTCAGTGTTGAAGTTGCTTTCTGCAAGAGCATTTTTGTCCTTTATTTTTTCTTCGATAAGACGGTCAATACCATAAAGAGCAACACGGCGGTAATCTCCGATTATACGTCCTCTGCCGTATGCGTCGGGAAGTCCTGTTATAATGTGGCATTTTCTTGCATTTCTCATCTCATCGGTGTATGCTCTGAAAACGCCGTCGTTATGAGTAGTGCGGTATTTAAAGCTCGCTTCTACCTTTTCACTGAGCTCATAACCATAAGCTTTGCACGCCTGCCTTGCCATACGGATACCGCCAAACGGATGAACTCCGCGCTTTAAAGGTGCATCTGTCTGCATACCCACGATAAGCTCATTTTCTTTATCAATGTAACCGGGAGCATAGTTTTTGAGTGATGATGTAGTTTGGACATCTATATCAAGCACACCGCCTTTTTTTCTTTCTTCTGCAAAAAGTGCTTGAACCTTTCCTATAATGGTTTTAGTGCGTTGAGTGGCAGATGCTAAAAAGCTCTCATCTCCGGTGTACTCGCTGTAGTTTTTCTGGATAAAATCGCGCACGTCTATAGTATCCTGCCAAGTGCCTCCAATAAAACCATTCCAATTTTCGTGTTTCATAATGAATAAATACCTCCTCTATGGATGTTACCCCGAATTGCCCTGAAAAAAAACAGGGCAATCCAGTTTTTTAAAACTGAATTGCCCAGACGGTCGGCATTATATTGACCTTACGTTCCCCCGCAGTGCTCCGCGATTCCGTCAGTTACGTAAAGTTTATTTCGTTTTCATAAACATTATACAATACTTTTTGGGGTTTATCAAGAGGAAATTTCATCAATTTTTTCAAAGCAAACGTGTGTGTTTTCTTAAATTTAATAGTTTCCGGTAAATTTCACACATAAAAAAGCTGATAGAATTTAATCTATCAGCTTTTATTATGTACAAATCAGTATTTTGAGAATTATTCCTTATTCTCTTTTTCTGCGTTTGCCTTTGCGATTTCAGCTGTGATGCGTGTGTTAGCGTGAATGCCTGCTAAAGCCTGAAGGAGTAAGCTGAATAACTTGCAGCCTAAGAATGCAGCGCCTGCGGAAATTGCAGTAGTTGCAATGTTAATAAGGAAGCCGAGGAAATCAATCTCTTCGCGTACGTCCCAAAAGGGACGGATATTATATCATATTTTCACAAGGTGGAAATATATCATGCGGCTTTTGCCGTATATCATATCTCACCAGAGATATATCATTTCCTATTTACATAGAGAAAAGGAGACCCTCGCGGTCTCCCTTAAAATTTAACGGTTATTATAAAATTAAATTAACTTTCAACATCGAAAATATCCTCAAAACTACATTTCAGTGCCTCTTTGATAAGGATTATTTCGTCAGGATACAGATGGCGTTGACCCACTTCAATTTTTGCTATGGCGCTTCTTGTAATGTCGCAGCCTGCAAGCTGAAGCTTGGCAGATAAAGTTTCCTGTGTTATATTTGCTTTTTCACGCAGTAATTTTATATTGTTTCCGATTCGCTTTTCTATTGTCGGATTCATTAACGTCACCTTTTGTGCTTATTTGAGAACAAAAACTTTTGACATTATTATAGGTGAGTGTTAATATAAAAATGCACCTATATAAGTGCAAAATATAAAAGAAAAAAGGACAGCTGGCGGTCTGTCCTTTTTCTGAAAAAATATGCATTAATTCTTGCCTTTTTCCTGACCACAGGTGCAAGTAGTTATGTAATTTTTGTTTATTTTATTGCAATTATTGCATCGCCATTCGTCTGAGCGTATTGCAGGAACTTTGGTTTGTGTATCATTATGGAATAAATTGCCGAAAGTAGGAGCCATTCTGTTTACAGCATCTGCAGTTCTTCTTGTGTTTTCATGAATTCCTGCAAAAGCATCTAAAATACATTTGGTCAAAAATCCTAATAAAATGATAATAGCTGCAAGAGCCAAAAAGGTAAGCAATACAGCAGAATAAATGCCCATATCCTTGCTGCTATAATACCAACCGCCAACAGTTGATAATTGATCAGCAAAATAGAATCCGCAAATTGTCAGGATTATTGCTAAAACTACGGAAATTCCAAAAAATAAGTTAGCAAAAGTATAAAGCCTTTCCTCTGTTTTATGTGACATAAATATTTCCTCCGTAATAAATCATTTATTGTAAATAAAATATCACAAAATGAGATAAAAGTCAATATCTCAAAATGAGAAATGTAAAATAAATACATAATAAATATATATTTATATTACATCAAGGCGGAATTGATATGCGGATTCGTGATTTACGAGAGGATAACGACATTACTCAAAAGGCGGTGGCAGAGTATCTTTCAATAAGGCAGAATACCTATTCGCAGTATGAAAACGGATTAAGGCAGATTCCCATTGAATTGCTTATTAAGCTTTCTTTTTACTACGACGTTTCCGTTGATTATATTTTAGAGCTTACGGATATTAAAACTCCGTATCCGAGAAAAACAAAAAGAAAAGCTGACAGATAAAACTGTCGGCATTATTTTCATTAAAGCGCCGCATTTTACTTTTCCTTTACAAAACCCCCTCTTCGTGCTATGATTATAATAGAAAAATATGGAGAAAAATTTGATATTATGATTTATTTTAACAGTGATTACACAGAGGGTGCACACCCTTTAATATTAGAAAGACTTCTTGAGACAAATTTATGCCAGACAGTAGGTTACGGCGAGGATGAATACTGTGAAAACGCGAGGAATTTAATTAAAAAAGCCTGCGGAAGAAATGATATTGACGTTCATTTTTTAGTTGGCGGCACTCAGGCAAATACAACGGTGATTGCTTCAATTTTAAAGCCCTATCAGGCGGCGGTATCTACTAAAACGGGGCATATCAACGTTCACGAAACCGGCGCCATTGAAGCTACGGGACACAAAGTAATAGGTCTTGAATGTGAAAGTGACGGTAAGCTTTCCGCAAAGGCGGTGGAGGATTTTTATAACGCTCATTGGAACGACGTAACCCACGAGCATCAGCCTCAGCCAAAGCTTGTATATATTTCAAATTCCACCGAAAACGGCGCTGTTTACAAAAAAAGCGAGCTTAAGGCATTAAGCGAAGTTTGCAAAAAGTGCGGACTTTATCTGTTTTTAGACGGCGCAAGACTCGGCTACGCCCTTGCTTCTCCCGAAAATGACCTTACTTTAAATGATCTGTGCGAATATTGCGACGTTTTCTATATAGGCGGCACCAAGGTAGGCGCTTTGTTCGGCGAGGCGGTTGTGATAATAAACCCGGCTTTGAAAGAGGATTTCAGATATAATATTAAGCAGCGCGGCGGTATGCTTGCAAAGGGCAGGCTTTTAGGCTTACAGTTTGAAACCCTGTTCACTGATGACCTTTACTTTAAAATAAGCCACCACGCGGTAAAATTAGCCTTTAAAATTGCGGATGCTTTAACGGAAAACGGAGTAAAATTCCTTTCAACACCTATCAGCAATCAGATTTTCCCCATATTTACTAACGAAGTTATTAAGAGAATAGAGGAAAAATACCTCATTTCCTTCTGGGAAAAGGTGGACGAAGAAAGAAGCGCCATAAGAATCTGCACAAGCTGGGCTACCAAAGAGGAGAATGCGGATAAATTAATTAAAGATATACTGGAAATAATCAAGGAGAAATAAAGTGTTTTCTATAGCGGCGGCAGGATTTGCTTTTACATTCGGATGTTTCATAGGATGTTTTCTTAAAAGCAGTATGATTTTGCCGTCGTTTATTATTACCTTTATTCTAAGTATCGTTTTATTTTTCTTACGTAAGAAGCTTAAAATTATTTTTGCTTCCTGCTTGTTTCTTTCACTTTCATTTCTTTTAATGTTTATTCACAACAGTATAAACTACGTGAATATCGAGAATTTGGAGGAATATGGCTTTGAAGCTGTGGTAGAGGAAGCAAGCTACGGTTAATGTGATAAGTTTACCCTCAGAATAACAAAGGGCGAGCTTGAAAACAGAAAACTGCTTGTAGAAACTTACGTTGATAACGATATAAATAAGGGAGACACAGTATATTTTAAAGGTAAAATAGAAAATTTCCCCGATGAGCTTGGCTTTGATGAAAGAATCA
>JAFSBF010000079.1 GCA_017441965.1 Clostridia bacterium
AAGGGGGACAATTCTTGAACTGTAGGAGTCTATAAGTTTAAAATACAAATAGTAAAGATAGGATTCGTTTACTTTGTCAGAAGCAACCTTCTGCATTATATGGTCATAGTATTTTTCAAGATATTTTTCCTGTGACGGCTTTACACTGTTAAAGTATTCCTGTGCACTTGTGCTTGTAATGCATACATAGGTGTTTGGTCGAAAATCTCTTGATGATGCAAAGCCGTCAACATATTTTTTTATTCCTTCCTTTGCGATGTCAGTTGAAAAAACCACAAGCTTTGTGTGGGTAAGGTTGATTTTCTTGCTTTTTATTGCGTCGAGCTTTCTTGCGGCTGAAAAGGTTGTAGGTGCTTCAATTGTGACGATGTCGGGACCCGAGGATGAGGATTTGCTTTCGCCACCGCCGCCTTCACTGCCACCACCTCCGCCACCTTCACTGCTATCTCCGCCACCGCTTCCTGAACCTGACGGATTGGCAAAAACAAAGGTTACACGCAGGGGAAAGCTTTCACCCTTGTCAATTCCTACTGCTATTACGAAGGATTGCTCATCTACATCCTTTCCGTATGAGCAGCCGCTAAGGAAAAGGCAGATTGTTATAATTATACATAAAAGCTTTTTTTTCATATACTGCGCTTCCTCCTTTGGCGTATTCTTGCAATAATGAGAATGATTACGGGAATTGTCGGGAAAAGAATTGTGCTGGCGCTTAAAAGCTTTTCGTAGAAATAAAAAGCAGTGGTTTCACTTTTAGGCAGCATTGCAATAAAAAAGGTTATCAGCGTTACTGCAGGAACAAAGGATTTTTCCTTATACTCATCTCTGGAATGAGAAAGAAGCTTTGCCACGGCTGATATAAGCACACTCATACTGCACATAATAAAGCTTGTCCATACAAATACAGAAATAGGCTCAAGACGCTGTAGAAACGCTCCTGATTTAATCATACGTGTCATTTGATAAAATGGCAGAAAAAAGGTTTCTGACGCAGGATACGGCACTGTAAGACAGTACGCTGCCGTAAAGGCAACAGTAAATATTGTTATGATTATATATGTTATTATCCCCGTTTTTTTAATCTCCTTGTAGCTGCCGAGTGCAGGGGCAAGGAAAAAGAGAAGAGCAGTTTCTGAAAAACCAAAATGCTTGACAAAAATTCCGTGCAGGAGCTTTTTCTCGCTTATCCCGAAAATGGGCATAATATTATCTGTTCGGTAATGCGGGATAAGAGCAAGGCACACCGTTACAAGAGTAATCACAACAAGAGGGAAGATAATACAGCTTAAATTTGTGGTTGCCTTGATACCGCTGTAGGCAGCAACAAAAACTGCAGCCAAAATAAACAGTGCAAAAAATTCGTCGGGTGCAATCGTTGCCATAACTGTGCTTAGTGCCTCTATTAAAAGGCGGAGCAGGAAAGCGTTGAAAAGAGTAAACAGTACTATATAAATATAGCTGAAAATAACACCGCCCGCTTTTCCGCAGGCAATGCGCAAAACCTCTGAAAACGACTGCGGTGCAAACGGCTTATAGAGAATTAGCACAATTGTAAGGGAAATACTTGCGATAATGCATTTTGCCGCTGCGTCAATCCAGGCGGAGTTGCCTACATATTTGACCATATATTCAGGAAGAATTATAAGATATTTTGACAGTATTGCACACGAAAAAAGAATTGCCATACTTAGGCTGCCTGTTTTTTTGTTCATTGCTGCCTCCTGTAAATTTAATCAAGCCACTTTCTTGAAAGAGGTGTCTGACGGAATTTCCGTCTCGGGTTTATATAATCGTCACGGTGCTCCTGCTGCCATATGGGCGGAACAAAAAGTGATGCGGGAATACCTTTTTTAGTAATAGGTGCAAAAGGAGAGGACATAGGTACACCCATAGACTTTGTATCTGTCCATAAAAGTGTCTGTATAAAAAGCCCTGCCGTAATGCCGAGAAAGCCTGCAGCAGCACCGAGAAAGATATAAACAAACCTTAAGAGACGTGCAGAAAGACCGAGATAATAGTTGGGTGTTGCAAACGAGCCTATTGCCGTGATAGAAACTATAATTATTAAAATGGGGCTGACAATGCCTGCCGCAACTGCCGCCTGACCGAGTATAAGGGCACCTACAATGCTTAACGTACTGCCCGAAGCCTCGGGGACACGTATGCCCGCCTCACGTATTATTTCAAGTGAAATTTCCATAATTATAATTTCTACTATAGAGGGAAAGGGTACAGGCTCACTGCTCGAAATAATAGACATCAATATGCCTGTCGGAAGAAGCTCTGCGTGAAATGACACTATGGCAATATAAAGCCCCGGAAGAAGCAGAGAAAGCAAAAACGCAAGACTGCGGACAAGCTTTATCATATTGACATAGGGAAAACGCAGATAATTGTCTTCCGCAGATTCGTTAAGCTCAAAAACAGTAGTCGGCAGTATCAGCACAAAGGGAGAGCCGTCAACTATAATTACTATTCGTCCGTCAAGCAGTGCACGTGAAGCACGGTCAGGTCTTTCTGTTGAAAGAAACT
>JAFSBF010000080.1 GCA_017441965.1 Clostridia bacterium
ACTGGAAACAGATTTCAGATTTACTGTGGCAGATGAAAAAAATAACGAAATTCATTACTTTATAAAGTCATCCTACTTCAGACTGTTTGTTCAGGCGGTGCTTGAATTTTTTGAAACGGGAAAGGTGCCCGTTTCACCTGAAGAGACAATTGACGTAATTGCAATCTGCAGTGCAGGTAAAGAGGCGCTTTTAGACCCGTTTAAATGGATTGAGCTGTAAGACAAGAGGGTGTTTTTGTTGGAAAAGAAGTATAGGTTGGCACTCATTGGCTGTGGCTCTATGGGGGCGGCACACCTTGATGACATCTGTGAAATGGAAAATGTTACTATAGAGTGCGTTTGTGACCTTAAAGAGGAACGCGCAAGGAATTTTGCTGCAAAATATCACGCAGTGCGAGTTGAAACCGACTGGAAAAGGACAGTCTGCTCGGATGATGTTGATATTGTAATTATCTGTACATATCCGTCAACGCATCTTGAAATTCTGCGTGAATGTATTAAGCAGGGAAAGCACGTTCTGTGCGAAAAGCCTATTGCGCAAACCTTAAAAGAGGGCGAGGAAATAGTGCGCCTTGTAAAGGAAAATCCCCATATTAAGGTGCTTGTCGGCTATATATTACGTCACAATAAGACGTATATGCGTGTTGCCGATATGATACAAAACGGTGCCATCGGAAAACCAATAGTTATGCGTATGGCGCAAAATCATCATACAATGGACTGGGAAAAATATCTGCACCTGATTTGCGAAACCTCGCCGATTTTGGATTGCGGTGTACATTATATTGATGTAATGCGATGGTTTACCAAAAGTGAGGTTACAGAGGTTTCCGGGATAGGGTTAAGAACAGAAAAAGATGTTCCTGACGGAAAGTTTAACTACGGTCTTATGACGGCAAAGCTTTCTGACGGCTCAATTGCTTATTATGAGGCGGGCTGGGGAAACACTATGTCGGCTGACAATTTAAAGGAATTTGTAGGCCCCAAAGGCAGGATACGAATAACATATCAGATGTCACGGCGTGAAAATCAGGAGGAAGGTGACCTGATAGAATACTACACTTATCCCGAGGGTCATTATGAAACAATAAATGTTCTTTGCAAACGTAAGCCTACCGGCGACCAGCTTGCTACGCTTATTGAAATGATTGAAAATAATGCACCTGCAAATCCTTTGATAGATGACGTTTATGAAAGTTTTAAATGGGCGGTAAAGGCAGATGAAATTATTAAAGAAAAACTTTAAAAAAACAGGAGGAAATATTATGTATCAGTTTCCTATTGGCGTAATGTTAGACTCATTTAAGCTTCCTGCAAAGGAAGCTATAGAAAAAGCGGCACAGCTTGGCGCTAAAGGACTTCAAATGTATGCAACAAGCGGTGAGTTTGCGCCTGAAAATATGAACGCACAGAAAAGACGAGAGCTTCTTGATATGGTTAAATCAAACGGACTTGTATTTTCTGCACTGTGCGGTGATTTGGGCAGAGGCTTTGGTAATCGTGAGCTTAATGCCTCTCTTATTGAAAAATCAAAAAGAATACTTGATTTGGCAAAGGAGCTTGAAACAAATATAGTAACAACACATATCGGTGTTGTTCCAAACGATAAAAACCACGAACGCTATAAGATTATGCAGGAGGCGTGCTTTGAGCTTTCACGCTATGCTGATGAAATGGATGCACACTTTGCTATTGAAACAGGACCTGAGATTGCAACTACCCTTAAAATGTTTCTTGATGATTTAGGCTCTAAGGGTGTTGCGGTAAACTTTGACCCCGCAAATTTTGTTATGGTAACAGGCGATGACCCTGTAAAGGGCGTGTATACATTAAAGGATTACATTGTGCACACCCACGCAAAGGACGGTAAAAAGCTCCGTGAGAGCAATCCTGAGGTTATTTACAGAATAATCGATGAAGAGGCTAATCAGGGTGATGCATATATCGAGCTTCCGCTTGGCGAAGGTGATGTCGATTTTGATAATTACCTGAAGGCGCTGGACGAAATCGGATATAAGGGATTTTTAACCATAGAGCGTGAGGTTGGCGAAAATCCGTGTGATGACATTGCACTTGCGGTGAAATTCTTAAACGGAAAAATAAATTGATTTTAGGCTGCGATAGAACGAATTAAATAATCGCTTTGTCGCAGCCTTTTGTTTTTTATGTAAAATGTACATATTTTAAGGCATCTTTGCTTGATATTTTGGGATGTTTGCCTGATTTTACATTTTCTTAAAAAGTGATTTATGCTATGATTAATGTATAAGACGAAAGAGGTGTAGCCTGATGAATTTAAGCGTAGCAAAAAACAAGAAAGCGGCGAAAAAGGGCAGTATTATAAAAGAAATTATGAAAAATAAGTATTTATACTTGTTAATGCTGCCTGCAATTTTATATTTGATTTTAATTGATTACAGGGCAATGTACGGCATTACCCTTGCATTTAAGGATTATAATGCAAAGCTTGGTATTATGGGAAGTCCATGGGTTGGCTTTAAGCATTTTACTGAAATGTTTAACGACTCATATTTCAGATATGTTCTTTTAAATACCATAAGCATCAGCTTTGGTAAAATCATTTTTACATTCCCCTTTGGTGTAATCATTGCACTTTTATTTAATGAGCTTAAGGGAAAGCATTTGAAAAAAACACTGCAGACAATATATACGTTCCCGCACTTTTTGTCATGGGTTATTGTATCGGGTGTTATTTTAAACTTCCTTGATTATAC
>JAFSBF010000081.1 GCA_017441965.1 Clostridia bacterium
CGTCTTTTAAAACATCTATTTTTACTGTGCAGGCGTTAATCTCCTCTGACTCATCAAGCTTTTGGAGCTTTCCTGCCTTTTTAAGATAACGTGTTGCAAGTGTTGCTATATCCATAAGGTTTATCGGCTTTGTTCTGCCAAGCTCTTTACGGTCAGCTATATATTCATCATATGCATTCTGTAAAAGTTCATCCTCAAACTTTACACTGTCAATAGTTGTGAGGAAGGTTGTATGACGGCAGTGGTCAGACCAGTATGTATCAATCATCTTGATTTCAGTAATGGTAGGCTCACGCTTTTCACCTACAAAATACTGCTGACAGAAAAGAATGTCATCAATATCCATTGCAAGTCCACGTTCTTCGATAAATGCAGCAAGCTCCTCTTTTGAAAGAGAGCAGAAACCGTCAAGAATTTCCACCTCTGTCGGGATAGAATACTCCGCCTTGAGAGTGTCTACACATTCAAGTGAAGCCTCTCTCGCCTCAACGGGGTTAATTACATATTTTTTAATAGCGGCAAGCTCACTTTCTGAAACTGTGCCGTTTATAACATATACCTTTGCGGTACGCACATCAGGTCTCTCACCCTTTGAGATAATCTGAATACACTCAGCCGCAGATGCAGCACGTGCATCAAACTGTCCGGGCAGATACTCGGTCGCAAAAACCACATCACCCGTAGGCTGCTTTTCGTATGTGTTATCTGTCTGCGGCTCTGAAAATACTGTCTTTACGCAGGAGTCGAAAAGCTCCTTTGTAATATTTTCCACATCATAACGGTTATAGATGTAAAGCTCCTCTATACCTTTTATAGAAAGAAGGTCCTTTATATCTTTTTTCAGGGCAGCCGCCTCATGGTCAAGACCGTTTTTCTTCTGTACATAAATTCTGAAAACCATTCTTAATCCCCCTGTCAGTTTATCGCTTTAAGTGCCCTTGCACCTATATCTTTTCTGTAATAAGCATTTTCGAAGCTAACGCCCTTCACAGTTTCGTATGCCTTGTCAATAGCCTCTTTAAGAGTAGGCGCAGTTTCTGTAACGCCAAGCACTCTGCCGCCGCCGGTAAGAAGCTTACCGTTATCAAGCTTTGCACCTGCCACATAGATATTTTTATCAAGGGGCATTGTAATTTCAAAGCCTGTATCATATTTTCCGGGATAACCGTTTGACGCCATAACAACACAGCACGCACTACCCGTAGAGAAACGCACATCTGCATCTTTAAGTGTTTTATCAGAAATATGAAGCATTATATCAAGCAAATCGCTCTCCAAAAGGGGCAGAACAACCTGCGTTTCAGGGTCACCGAAACGACAGTTATACTCTATAACCTTCGGTCCGTTTGGTGTAAGCATCAAGCCAAAGTAAAGGCAGCCTGAAAAGCTTCTTCCCTCTTTATTCATTGCCTCTATCGTTGGCATAAAAATTGTGTCCATACAGATTTTTGCAATTTCATCCGTGTAATAGGGGTTGGGTGCAATTGTACCCATACCGCCTGTATTAAGACCTTCATCACCATCAAGTGCTCTTTTATGGTCCATTGATGATACCATCGGGATAAGAGTTTCACCGTCTGTAAATGCGAGAACAGAAACCTCAGGTCCTGTTAAAAATTCCTCGATTACAATGCTGCTGCCGCTTTCACCAAATACCTTATCGCCCATAATGCTCTTAACAGCATCAACGGCCTCCTGACGGGTCCCGGCTATAATAACACCCTTACCAAGCGCAAGACCGTCAGCCTTAACAACAGTGGGGATTGGCGCAGTTTCAAGATACTTAAGCGCCGCATCCATATCGGTGAAAACTTCATACTGTGCAGTAGGAATATTGTATTTTTTCATAAGATTTTTCGAAAAAACCTTACTTCCCTCAATAATTGCCGCTGCCTTGTTGGGTCCAAAGGTTTTGATGCCTTTGGCGTTAAGTGCATCAACTGCGCCCAGTACAAGCGGGTCATCGGGTGCGACAACTGCAAAGTCAATTTTGTTTTCTACTGCAAATTCTACTATTTTATCAATATCCTTCGCACCGATATTTACGCACGTAGCATCAGCGGCAATACCGCCGTTACCCGGGAGGGCAAAAATTTCCTCAACAGATTTATTTTCTTTAAGCTTTTTAATAATAGCATGTTCACGGCCGCCGCCGCCTACTACCATAATTTTCATTATTATACCTCCAAATTAATGGTGGAAAAGACGCATCTTTGTCATTGCCATAACCATATTGTGCTTGTTGCACGCCTCAATAACATTATCATCACGGGTTGAGCCTCCAGGCTGTGCAATATAGCTTACACCGCTTCTTGCAGCACGTTCAATGTTATCACCAAACGGGAAGAATGCATCAGAGCCAAGTGCAACACCGCTAAGTGATGCAAGATACTCTCTCTGCTCCTTACGTGTAAACGGCTCGGGCTTATATGTGAAGAGAGCCTCCCAGTTACCGTCAGCTAAAACATCCTCATAATCCTCTGAAATATATACGTCGATTGCGTTGTCACGGTCAGGGCGCTTGATTTCATCCTTGAACGGAAGTGAAAGCACCTTTTCGTGCTGACGAAGATGCCATATATCAGCCTTGTTTCCTGCAAGACGTGTGCAATGAATTCTTGACTGCTGACCTGCACCAACACCGATTGCCTGTCCATCCTTTGCAAAGCATACGGAATTTGACTGAGTGTATTTAAGTGTGATAAGTGCAATTATAAGGTCACGCTTTGCATCCTCGGGAAGGTTTTTATTATCTGTAACAATATCCTCTAAAAGAGCACGGTTAATTTCAAAATTATTTCTGCCCTGCTCAAAAGTAATGCCGTAAACCTGCTTACGCTCAACTGCGTCGGGAACATATGACGGGTCAATCTTTACAATATTATATGTACCCTTTCTCTTTGACTTAAGGATTTCAAGAGCCTCGGGGTCATAATCAGGTGCGATTACACCGTCAGAAACCTCACGCGCGATAAGACGTGCACACGTAACGTCACACTTATCTGAAAGGGCAATCCAGTCACCAAAGGAGCTCATACGGTCCGTACCTCTCGCCCTTGCATATGCAGTTGCGAGCGGTGACTCGTCAAGTCCCTCAACATCGTCAACAAAGCATGCCTTTTTAAGCTTTTCATCCATCTTTACACCAACTGCGGCAGATGTGGGGCTTACATGCTTAAATGATGTAGCGGCACACATTCCAAGAGCCTCTTTAAGCTCTTTTACAAGCTGCCAGCTGTTAAGTGCATCAAGGAAGTTTATATATCCGGGTCTTCCGTTAAGTATTTCTATAGGAAGCTCTGTGCCATCGTGCATAAATATTTTTGACGGCTTCTGATTTGGGTTACAGCCGTATTTAAGTTCAAATTCTTTCATTTGTATGACCACCCTTTCTAAAATATACAGATTATTTGTTTTTGTTTATAAGACGGTTTTCACATTCTCCGCTTTCAAGGTCAATATATCTTACATATATTGAAATTTTGTTCTGCTCGTCAAGATTTTCCCAGATTTCATTTGTGAATGCATCAATGTCATCGGGGATTGAAATTCTCTCCGGCTCACCCTGGAAGGTCGGGATGGGGTTTCCGTCGCATACATATGTATGGATAAAGTGACCCACACCATTAAGTGACGGATATGAGAAATTATATCTTGCACATGCACTGCCCTCACTGTCAGCACTCTTTAATATATTCATATCATAAGAGAAATCTCCCTTATCAAAGGTCAGCATACAGCTTATTCTGGGTGTAAAGTTAGGAGCATCAGGCTCAAAACCTCTTGTATTAAGAGCCTGAATAAAATTCTTGCCCTGCTTTATAAAGTTATAAATCGTATCAGTCTGGTCACCGTTTGTTACGATAAGCTTGTTATCAATTTTTCTGATGGGAGAATAAATGATAAGAGACGGGTCCTCAACCTTGCTCGCATCAAAGGGGTAAATTATGATGCCATCCTCTGTCTCCTCAAAAATTCTGTTACGGGAATTTTCACTTCTTCCCATAATAAAGTATGCAGTTACTGCTTTTTTACCATCAGCAGTTTTTCCTGCAATAATACCTCTTCCAACGTAGGAATTGCCCTTTATTCTTTCAGCGATAGTTTTTGTTTCATATACGTTCATTACTCTTCTTCCTTTCTCATTGCCATTTCCTTGCTGACAATTTCTGCCGCGCGGGGAAGTATCTTCCATTCAGCATTTTCCATAACTCTTCTCTGGAGTGTCTCGGGGGTATCCCCCTCTTCAATCTCAACTGCCTTTTGCAGTATTATTTCACCGCCGTCGGGAATTTCATTTACGAAATGTACCGTTGCGCCCGTAACCTTAACACCGTAACTAAGCGCCGCCTCATGTACATGAAGTCCGTAAAATCCCTTTCCGCAAAAGGACGGAATTAATGACGGATGTACATTTATAATCCTTTTTGGATAACGTGATGTAAAGTTTTCACTTAATATACACATAAATCCTGCAAGGATTATGAGGTCAATTTTATTTTCCGTAAGAACATCTACAAGCTTTTGCTCAAATTCCGCTTGTGAAGAACATTCCTTTTTATTTACAACGGCAGTCTGAATACCTGCCTTTTGTGCCCGCTCGAGAGCATAAGCATCGGGATTATTTGAAATTACAAGCGATATCTCACCGCTTTTAATTATACCGTCCTTCTGTGCATCAATAAGTGCCTGCAGGTTTGTTCCGCCACCTGACACCAAAACACATATACGTGTCAGCATATAATCACGCTTTCATCGCTCTTAACGATTTCACCGATTATATATGCATCCTCACCGTTTGCACGGAGAACCTCCAGTGCCTTCTCGGCCTCATCCTTAGATACAACAACACTCATTCCGACACCCATATTGTATGTATTGAACATATCACGCTCTGAAATATTTCCCTCTTTCTGAAGAAGGTCAAAGATGGGAAGAATACGGATTGCACTCTTTTCAATCTTTGCACTCATACCCTTGGGAAGACTGCGGGGAATATTTTCATAGAAGCCGCCGCCCGTAATATGTGATACAGCCTTTACTGTAACAGCATCAAAAAGGGCAAGCATCGGCTTTACATATATTTTTGTAGGTGTAAGGAGTGTTTCGCCCACACTCTTTCCGCCTAAAGCCTCAACAGGTACTGTAATATCACGGTTTTCAACATCAAAAACCTTTCTTACAAGAGAAAATCCATTTGAATGAACACCGCTTGAGGGAAGTGCAATAATAACATCGCCCTCTGCTACCTTGGAGTTATCAAGCACCTTTGATTTATCAACAACGCCAACAGAAAAGCCTGCGAGGTCATATTCGTCCTCACTGTAGAAGCCGGGCATTTCAGCAGTTTCACCGCCTACAAGTTCACAACCTGCCTGAACGCAGCCCTCTGCAATACCTGAAACGATTTCAGCAATTTTTTCAGGATAGTTCTTTCCGCACGCAATGTAATCAAGGAACAAGAGCGGCTTTGCACCGCAACAGATAATATCGTTAACGCACATTGCAACACAGTCGATACCTACAGTGTCGTGCTTGTCAAGAATAAATGCAAGCTTGAGCTTTGTTCCAACACCGTCTGTTCCGCTTACAAGCACGGGACGTGTGATGTTTGTCATATCAAGCTCGAACAAGCCGCCAAAGCCACCTATTTCTTCACTTTTACCATTAATAACAGTTCTTGCAATATGCTTTTTCATAAGCTCTACTGCACGGTAACCTGCCGTAATATCAACACCTGCTGCTGCGTAGCTTTCTGATTTTGATTTTGAATTCATATATATACCCCTTTCTTATTCTTTACCTGTCCAGCAATATGTGCAAAGCTTGCACGGCTCAATCCCGATTGATTTTATAACGCCCTCAACCGACTGAAATTCGAGCGATGCAAAATTAAGCTTTTCACAAATCGCTTTTCTGAGGGCTTTACCCCTCTCGGTTGAAGAGTCACTATACTGTTCAATATACTTAAGTCCCTCTTCCCCTTCAAGCTCTACTATGATTTTCCTTGCAATAAGTTCCATCTCGCTTGTAGCTCTTGAGAAGTTAAGGTATTTACAACTATACATTATCGGTGGGCAGGCACTGCGCATATGCACTTCCTTAGCACCGTTATCGTAAAGGAAATCAACCGTTTCCTTAAGTTGTGTTCCCCTTACAATAGAGTCATCAACAAACAGCAGCTTTTTATCAACAATCAAATCGTGTACAGGAAGCTGCTTCATCTTTGCAATGTGGGCACGCTCCGCCTGCTTTGGCGGTGTAAAGCTTCTCGCCCAGGTGGGTGTATACTTAATAAACGGACGTGTAAAGGGAATATCACTTTCATTTGCGTAGCCTATTGCGTGCGGTGTACCTGAATCGGGAACACCGCTTACAGAGTCAATTCCCTCTGCATTTTTTGCCTCTTTATCGTTTTGTGCCATAATAGCACCGTTACGTGTACGCATTACTTCTACATTTACCCCCTCATAAATTGAGTTGGGGTATCCGTAATATGTCCACAAAAATGAGCAAACACGCATATCCTTACCCGGCTTTGCAAGCTGCGTAATGCTTTCACTGTCAAATTCAACTATTTCACCCGGTCCAAGCTCCCTCACCAAATCATAGTCAACCTTCTGACATGCAAATGATTCAAAGGAAGCACAGTAACCCTCATCATTTTTTCCTATGTGAATAGGTGTTCTTCCCAGACGGTCACGTGCCGCAATTATATGTCCGTCATTTTTAAGAATAAGAAGTGACATAGAGCCGTCAATCACGCTCTGCGCAAATTTTATACCATCTGCAAAGTTGCTCTTCTGATTTATGAGAGCAGCAGCAAGCTCGGTAGAATTAACCTTGCCGCCCGTCATAGCATCGAAGTGTCCGCCGCTGAATGAAAGGTACTGCCCTATAAGCTCTTCAAAATTATTTATAATTCCCACAATGCAAAGCGCATACGTTCCTAAATTCGAACGTATGAGAAGCGGCTGCGGGTCTGTATCGCTGATACAGCCTATTGCAGAAGTTCCCTTCATTTCTTCAAAAACATGGTCAAACTTTGTACGAAACGGTGATTTCTCTATATTATGAATTTCTCTTTGCAGACCAATCTCACTGTCGTATGCGGCTATTCCGCCCCTCTTTGTGCCGAGATGGGAATGATAGTCTGCACCGAAAAATACGTCTGATATTGCATCGTGCTTACTTACTGCACCAAAAAATCCGCCCATTAAAATGCTCCTTTATTAACTCAAACTGTTATTATATATTGTATTTTTCCTCAACTGCCTTGTTCTTCTCAAGAACCTTCTGCGCTGCCTTTGCCCTTGCCTCGGTAAGCTTCTGTGCAAGCACCTCATCCTCAACCGAAAGAATTTCTATACAAAGCAAAGCGGCATTGGCTGCACCGTTAATTCCAACTGTAGCTACAGGTATGCCGGGAGGCATCATAACAGTTGACAAAAGCGCATCCATGCCGTCAAGTGATGCTGATTTCACAGGTATTCCAATAACGGGAAGCGTTGTATTTGCTGCAACAGCACCTGCAAGATGTGCCGCCATACCTGCCGCAGCAATTATCGCGCCAAAACCTTTTTTGCGTGCATTCTTTGAAAACTCTGCCGCCTCAAGAGGAGTTCTGTGTGCAGAAAATACGTGCACCTCATACGGTACACCAAAATCTTTCAATGTATCTATAGCTTTTTCAACAACGGGCAAATCGCTGTCAGAGCCCATAAGTATCCCGATTTTTCTCATCAGTAAAATCAATCCTTTCAAACTAAAAAAACAGATTTGTTCACATATATCATTATACCAATCACGTCAAATTTCGTCAAGTGAAAAACCAAGAATTTTCCACCAATATTTGATTATATTTTTTATCTTTTTTTGTCGAAAATTTTTTTGCAGTTTTTTTCAAAAAAAGCTTTACAAACACTTCTTGTTATGCTATAATATCAAATGTTCGAAACGGACAGCAATATCGCGGGGTGGAGCAGCCTGGTAGCTCGTCGGGCTCATAACCCGAAGGTCGTGTGGTTCAAATCCCGCCCCCGCAACCACAACAAAAAACAAAAGCAGTCGCAAATGCGACTGCTTTTGTTTTTTGTTGCCGTCGTGCATTTGTTGAATTACACGTAGTTTCGGTTTATGAGCCTGGCGAGCGCGGCTCGTTGGGTGAGGTCGCGAGCGCGTCCTGCGGACGAGGAAGCGAGCGTAACGAAGTGCAGCGGTCGAAAAGCGAGCTGCGGCAGCAGCGAATCTTCGGGCACCGCAAACGGAACAAATTCCTTTTTTTGCACAATTTACTTGGGAGCTTCCACACCCTTCGGTTTATGAGCCTGGCGAGCGTGGCTCGTTGGGTGAGGTCGCGAGCGCGTCCTGCGGACGAAGAAGCGAGCGTAACGAAGTGCAGCGGTCGAAAAGGGAGCTGCGGCAGCAGCGAGTCTTCGGGCACCGCAAACGGAACAAACTTCTTTTTTAAACAAATTTATTAAACATATCCCGCAGTCGCATTTGCGACTGCTTTTGTTTTTGTTGCCGTCGTGCATTTGTTGAATTACACGGCACAAATTACTTGAGTGCCATCCCCCCTATAACTTTTCTTTTATCAAATACTTGTATTTTTTGTAATATTGTGATAAAATA
>JAFSBF010000082.1 GCA_017441965.1 Clostridia bacterium
AAATATACCGAATATTCAAGGGTTATTCTTGCACTTACGGCTATCGGCAAAAATCCTGCCGATGTGGCAGGATATAATCTGCTTTTGCCGCTTGGTGATTTTGAAAAGACAACATGGCAGGGAATTAACGGCCCAATATGGGCGCTTATCGCACTCGATAGCGGTAATTATGAAATGCCGCAAAACACTGATGCCAAAATTCAGGCAACGCGGAATATGTATGTAGAATATATTTTAGATGCACAAAAAAGTGACGGCGGATGGTCTCTTTTAGAGGAAAGCAGCAAATCCGATGCAGATGTGACAGCAATGGCACTTCAGGCACTCTCAAAATATGCTGACGAGGAAAAGGTCGACAAGGCTATAAAAAAAGCACTTTCTATGATAAAGAATGTTGCATCCTCCACGTCTGAAAGTACGGCGCAAATTCTTACCGCATTGTGTGAGCTTGGCAAAAAATATGATGATGCACAGTTTAGGGAGAAAGTAACGAAGGATTTGCTTTCTTATTATACAGACGGAGGATTTAGTCATATACATGGTGCAGAGCTTAATCAGATGTCAACGGAGCAGGCGTTCTACTCTCTTGTGGCGTTAAAACGCTTTTTAAGCGGGGAGAAAAGTCTGTATACAATGACGGATGCCATTAATATAACCGACAATGAAAAAGAGCATAAAACCGACAAAATAACAGAATTAAAAACCTTTGACGATGTTAAAGACCATAAAAATAAAGCGGCAATTGAAGCTCTTGCGGCAAGAAAAATAATAAACGGAAAAAGTGAAAACATTTTTGAGCCTGAAAGCACCATGACAAGGGCTGAATTTGCAACAATAATTGTAAGAGCGCTATCTCTTGCCTCAAACGAAAAAACTGCATTTGCTGATGTAGCGGAAAGTGATTGGTTTTATAACTATGTAAATGCCGCTTATGAAAACAACATTGTAAAAGGCGTTTCAGAAACTCTCTTTAATCCGTATGCACCAATCACACGTCAGGAGGCGGCAGTGATGCTAAGCCGCAGTGCAAAAAAGGCAGGGATATATAAAGAATTTGATGCTATGGCTGCCCGAAATATACTTGCAGAATTTTCAGATTATGTAAAGACGGCGCAATGGGCTGTAACTCCGCTTGCATTTTGCGTTGATGAGGGTATAATAGAAAGTGATGAAATGGAAATTTTTCCAAGTGAGGCAGTTAAACGAGGTGAAATCGCACAGTCAGTTTATAATCTCCTTGAAAGGGCAAATATGATATGAAGCTTTTAAAGAAAAACAAAGGAAAAATTATTGCTTTAATTTCAGTATTACTGCTTTTGGCTTTTTCGTATGGTTGGGGTAGTATTGCACCCGAAGAAAAGACAGAAAGCACTGCAAAAGTGGAAAAATCAGTGCAAGAGGAAATAGGGATAAAGGAAATTGATGCAGAAAGCGAAAAAACTGCCGTAGAAAAAGAAACTTTATCTAAGCAGGAAGAGCCGCTATCCTCTGCTTTGCAAGCAGAAGTGGAAAAGGAACCTTCTCCTGTGGAGAATGAAAATCCTGCACCTATAGAGCCACAAAGTGTAACAATAACGGATAAAGCCTATACCTGCACCATCAGCGTGCGTTGTGATATGGCACTTGCAAATATTAATCTGCTTGATGAAGAAAAAATTCCGCTTTTGCCAAAAGACGGAATAATACTTCCGCCTACGGAGGTGAACTTTTATGAGGGGGAGAGTGTGTTTAATCTCCTTCTTCGTGAAATGAAAAGAAATAAAATCCATATGGAATATGTAAATACCCCAATTTATAACAGTGCGTATATTGAGGGGATAAATAATTTATATGAATTTGACTGCGGAGAGCTGTCGGGATGGATGTACAGAGTAAACGGATGGTTCCCCTCTTACGGATGTTCACAGTATCAGCTTAAACAAGGGGACAGCGTTGAATGGCTCTACACGTGTGACCTTGGCAGAGATGTCGGTAAAAATATTAACTGAAAAGAAGGATATCAATGAATGAATTTAAAACATATCATCCAATTGTAAATTTTACATATTTTCTGTGCGTAATAGGTTTTTCGATGTTTCTGATGCATCCTGTTTCGCTTGTTATATCGCTTCTTTCGGCACTTTTATATCTGATGATTTTAAAAGGGAAAAGGGCGGCTATTACAAAACTTGCAGCACTTATCCCTATAGCAATACTTACTGCCGTTATAAATTCCCTTTTTAATCACGAGGGTGTGACAGTGCTGATATATCTTCCGAGTGATAATCCGCTTACGGCAGAGGCGCTTCTTTTCGGATGCAGTGCAGCCGTTATGATTGCGTGTGTGATATATCATTTTTCCTGCTATAACGAGGTTATGACGAGTGATAAATTTATTTATCTGTTTGGAAAAATAATTCCCGCATTGTCCTTAGTCCTTTCAATGGTGCTTCATTTTGTGCCAAAGCTTATAAAAAGATTAAAAGAAATAGTAACTGCACAAAAATGTATAGGAAGAGATATATCCAAAGGAAGCTTGTGGCAGAGAATGAAGCTTGCTGTAAAAATACTTTCGATACTTGTAACGTGGTCGCTTGAAAACTCGGTGGAAACGGCAGACAGTATGAAAAGCCGTGGCTACGGACTTTCGGGAAGAACGGCATATTCCATATTCCATTTTGACAAAAGAGATTATATGGCACTTTTCTGGATATTAATTACCTCGGCAGCCGTAATTGCAGGGAAATTGTATGGATTTTTGTACTGCCGATATTTTCCGTCATTTGCTATGGAGTGGACAACCTCAGAAAGCATAGCTACGCAGATAGCATATCTCCTGCTATGCTTTACGCCGATTATTATTGAAATAAGGGGGAGTTACAGATGGAACTCTATAAAATAGAAAACCTTACATTTAAATACCCTGATGCTAAGGAATACGCACTAAGCGGTGTCAGCCTGAATGTTAAGAAAGGTGAATTTCTGACAATTTGCGGACAGTCAGGCTGTGGAAAATCAACTCTTTTACGCCTGATGAAGCCTGTCCTTGCCCCAAGTGGGGAAAAGGGCGGTACAATTCTTTTTGAAAACGAAGATGTATCTAAGCTTGATTTAAAGTCACAAAGCGAAAAAATAGGCTTTGTAATGCAAAACCCCGATTCTCAGATAGTAACGGATAAGGTCTGGCACGAGCTTGCATTCGGTCTTGAAAGCCTTGGTATGAAAAATAATGAGATACGTGCAAGAGTTTCTGAAATGGCAGCATTTTTCGGGATAGAGGGATGGTTTCATAAAAAAACAGATACCCTTTCAGGAGGACAGAAACAGCTTCTTAATCTCGCATCTGTAATGGTGATGCAACCCTCTGTGCTTATTCTTGATGAGCCGACAAGTCAGCTTGACCCGATTGCGGCGCAGGAGTTTTTAGATGTGCTTGCAAAAATTAACCGTGAGCTTGGCGTTACGGTAATTCTTTCAGAACACAGACTTGAGGAAGCGCTATCTATTACGGATACAGTTGCAGTAATGGATAAGGGTGATATAATTTTTTGTGGTGCGCCAAAGAAAGCGGCAGGGATACTCAAAAAGAAAAACCACCCGATGCTTGATGCGATGAGCACTGCTATGCGTGTGTTTTCCAAAACGGAAAATGGCGAAGAAAGCCCCGTAACTGTGCGCGAGGGACGTACGTGGCTTTTAAATTATACGGACGAAGAGCAAATGCGAAAGATTTCATTAAAAGAAACCAAAGATAACGGGGAGGTTTTACTGTCCCTTGAAGAGCTTTATTTCAGATACGAAAAAAATTCCCCTGACGTTATAAAAGCTCTTAGTACAAAAATATACAAAGGGGAGCTTTTTGCAATCTTAGGCGGTAACGGCAGCGGTAAAACAACGCTTCTCTCTCTTATAAGCGGTATTAATATGCCGCAGAGGGGAAGTATTAAGCTTTTTGATGAAAAAGCAAGAATAGGCGTTTTGCCTCAAAATCCGCAGACACTTTTTATAGGAAAAACAGTGAGGGAAGATTTACTCGAGGTGCTTTCAGATTTAAAGCTTCCCAAAGAAGAAAAGGAGAGGCGTGCAAATGAGGCTCTGTCTCTGTGTGACCTTACAGAGTTTTCCGAAAGGCATCCTTATGATTTGTCAGGGGGAGAGATGCAGAGGGCAGCACTTGCAAAAATTTTGATGCAGATGCCTGATATATTACTTCTTGACGAGCCGACAAAGGGAATGGATGCTCATTTTAAGAAGAAATTTGTATCAATTTTAAAAACACTTCAAAAATCAGGTGTGACAATTATAATGGTTTCGCACGATATAGAATTTTGTGCAAGATATGCTCAAAGGTGTGCTATGTTTTTTGACGGTGCAATTGTAAGTGAAAATACCTCGCGTGAATTTTTCTCAGGTAAAAGCTTTTATACAACGGCGGCAAACCGTATGTCCCGTGGTATTATTGAAAACGCAGTTACAACCGAGGACATAATATACGCACTCGGCGGCGAAATTACAGAAAATGAAGCTAAGGAAGCGGAAAGTGAGCTTTACACTGCGAAAACCTTTGCTGAGGAAAAAGAAAAACCGAAAAGCATAAAAAAATTTATATCTGCAGTAATACTTGCAATTATTTCGATAGCAGCAGCCTTTTATTTTAAGGGAAAGTTTACCGACTGGCGTATGTACGCTGTGCAGTTTTTTGTTTTTGTTTCGCTTGGCTTTGCAATTAATCTTACAATGCCTCAAAAGGAGCTTGACGAAAAATATTCAAAGAATGAGAAAAAAGAAAAGCAAAAGCTTCAAAAGCATACTGTTTTAAGTATAATTGCGGTTTTGGTATTAATTCCGCTTACTATACTTGCAGGGTGCTATCTTCTTGGTGACAGAAGATACTATTTTATAAGCCTTATGATAATTCTTGAAATTATGGCCCCGTTTTTCAGGTCATTTGAAAAAAGGAAGGTCAGTGCACGTGAAATTGTCGTGATAAGTGTTTTATGCGCCATTACGGTAGCGGGAAGAGCGGCATTTTTTATGCTGCCTATGTTTAAGCCCGTGCTTGCACTGATAATAATATGCGCCGCATCGCTTGGCGCGGAAACGGCATTTTTAATAGGCGCAATTTCTGCGTTTGCGTCAAACATATTTTTCGGTCAGGGCCCCTGGACACCGTGGCAGATGTTTGCGTATGGAATTGTGGGCTTTGTCGCAGGAATACTTATAAATAAGGGCATACTTAAAAAAAGCCGTATTTCGCTTTGTATATACGGTATGCTTTCTGCTGTCATTCTGTGCGGGGGAATTTTAAATGTAGGCTCACTTCTGATGTATATGCCGCATCCTGAGGGAGGGGCACTTGTAAGCACACTTCTTTTAGGACTTCCGCTAGATATACTGCACGGTGCATCAACGGTATTTTTCCTGTATACGTGTGCCCCCGCTATGATTGAAAAAATAGAGAGAATAAAGCATAAGTTTGGTATATTTAAAAGCTCTTGACAAATGACTTCCGAAAGGGTAATATATTGGTTGAGGTTGATATATATGAAGAAGTTGTTTTCACTTTTGATGTGCGGTATATTAATGCTATGCTTTACTTCCTGCACACCTGAAAATAATACAGAAAATGAGAAAATACAGATTGTAACTACGATATTTCCGCTTTATGACTTTGCACGGCAAGTTGGCGGGGAAAGGGCTCAGGTGACGCTTCTCTTACCATCAGGGGCAGAGGCTCATTCATATGAGCCGTCACCGCAGGATGTAATAAAGATTAAGGAAAGTGACCTTTTCATACATCTTGGTATGGATGCAGACCCGTGGACGGATGCTATTATAAGAAGTAAAGACACAAAACCGAAAAATGTTCTTTCTGCAATGGAATATGTAGAGCTTTTAGGGGATGAGCATAGTCACGACCATTCATCACAAATGGCACTCTATGACCAGCATATATGGACATCAATTGAAAATGCCGAGGAAATTGCAGAGGCGATTAAAGATGCACTTTGCCGTATAGATGCCCCGAATGCACAGTATTACGAAAAACGTGCCGAAGGATATGGGGACAAGCTTTCACTTCTTGATGAAAAATTTGAAAATCTGACAGAAAATCATCAGGGAAGTACGATTGTATTTGCGGACAGATTTGCGTTTCGCTATTTCACGGAGGAATACAAGCTTAACCATTTTGCGGCATTCCCCGGATGCTCGTCAGAGAGCGAGCCGAGTGCCCGCACGGTATCACAGCTTATTGATATGGTGAAGAAAGAAAAAATCCCCGTAGTATTTTATACGGAAACGTCAAATCAGAAGCTTGCCGATACTGTTTGTGAGGAAACGGGTGCGCAAAAACTGCTTCTTCATTCCTGCCATACTGTAACAAAAGAGCAGCTTGAGGGCGGTATTACCTATACAGACCTGATGGAAAGCAACTATGAAGCACTAAAGAAAGCGTTATAGGTATCGCAAAACAATCAACTTGATAAATAATTAAATTAACTATTGACAAAGAATGGAAAGTATATTAAAATATACTTGCATGGAGTTTTGGAGTGCACTTATTTTACGGGATAAGTGCGCTCTTTTTCTATAATATAATTAATTGGAGGAAAGAAAGATGGCAAAGACAAACATAGTGGACTGGAAAACCATTAC
>JAFSBF010000012.1 GCA_017441965.1 Clostridia bacterium
ACGATAATTATTGAAAATGCAGATACGCTTGGTCTTAGTCAGCTTTATCAGCTTCGTGGCAGAGTGGGAAGAACAAACCGCCTTGCATATGCATACCTTACTTACAGGAAGAATAAAATCCTTGATGAGGTTGCAGAAAAAAGGCTTCGTGCAATAAAAGAATTTACGGAGTTTGGCTCGGGCTTTAGGATTGCTATGCGTGACCTTGAAATACGAGGTGCGGGAAACGTGCTCGGTCCCGAACAGCACGGCTTTATGGCAAGTGTCGGCTATGATATGTACTGCGCAATTTTGGAGGAAGCCGTAAACGAGGTTATGGGTAAACCAAAGAAAGAGGAAAAGACGGAAACGGTGATAGACCTTGAAATAAATGCGTTTATTCCCGATACGTATATTCCTACATCAAACCTTCGTATAGAGGCGTATAAGCAGATTGCAGGAATTGAAAATATTTCTGACCGCTACGGCGTTGAAGAAAGCTTTGAGGACCGCTACGGTGAAATTCCAAATGAAACGTATAACCTGCTTGAAATACAGATGCTCAGAGTGAATGCACAGAATGCAGGTATAAAAGAAATAACCCACGCAGAAGCGGGAATAATATTTAAAATAGCACTTCTTACAAAGGAGCTTGTCGATAAAATTGCTCTTCTGGCATCAAAAAGGAAAGGAAAAATACTGTTTGGTGCAGGTGAAAATCCGTATATATTACTGCGTGAAAAAAATCTTAAAGGCGAGGCTTTGATGGAAAGTGTAAATAATATATTAAAGTGCTTGCAAAATGAAGAGGAATAGTATATAATTAAAAAGATTTCACGATATATGAAAGGAATGGAAAACTGATGAAAAGAATACTTACAGTAGCTTTGGCAGTTATGCTTTGCAGTGCGCTCCTTCTTAGTGGTTGCGGCGATAAGCAAATTGCAACAAAAAATGATAAAGAGCTTAATGAAACCATTGTTGCTACATTTGGCGATGTAAAGGTTACACAGGCAGATTATAACTTTATCTACAAGCTTCTTTACGATAATATGGCACAGTACGGTGCATATTACGGTGAAGACTGGATTAACACAGAAATTGAAGAGGGTAAGTCAATCGGCGATTATATTAAGGAAAACACAATAAATCAGCTTAAGCAGCTTTCAGCCGCATTTATCCTTGCAGAGGAAAACGGTATCAAGGTTGACTCTGATATAAAGGATGCTGTTAAGACGCAGAAGGAGCAGATTATAGAAGGCAATTATCAGGGTGAGGAAAACTATATTAAATTCCTTGAACAGTCACGTACAACAGACAAGGCAATTGACACATATCTTCAGATGTATGAAGTTTACAACAGACTTTTTGAAAAGATGACAAGTGTAGGCGGAAAAGCATATATTGAGGATAAGGATATTGAGAAGGATTTCCTTGAAGAGTACAGCGATAAGTGGAGAGTTCAGCATATTCTTATCTCTACTCAGGAGCAGACAGATGAAGAGGGAAATACTACTCCTGCAAGAAACGATGAAGAAGCACAAAAGCTTGTAAAGGAAATCATTGCAAAGCTTGACAAGGGTGAAGATTTCGACTCTCTTATAGAAGAGTATAATGAAGACCCCGGTATGTCAAAGGGTAACTACTACGTATTCGGTACGGGTGAAATGGTGCCTGAGTTTGAGGAAGCTTCTGCAAACCTCAAGGTGGGCGAGTACACCAAGGAAGGCGTAAAGACAGACTACGGCTACCACATTATAAAGAAGTATGAGATTAATACCGATATTAAAGAGTTCAAGGATTTCAAGAATACCAAGAGCGAAGAAAAGGTAATGAATCTTGTTGAAAAGAAAATTGATGAAATCAAGTCAAATGTTGAGGAAAAGGCAATTGACAAGTATGTAAAGGCTTGGCTCAAGGAGCTTAAGGCAGAAGAAAAGGCAGCTCAGGATGCACAGAACGCTCAGCAGGAAACACAGACTGAGAGTGAAGACAGCACACAGAGCGAAAATGCTGCAGAATAAATGAATAGATTTCTTCGGGGCGGGGTGCAATTCCCCACCGGCGGTATAGTCCGCGAGCCGCTTTAGCGGTTGATGCAGTGTAATTCTGCAACCGACGGTATAGTCCGGATGATAGAAGATTAAAAAAGTATGCAAAAGAGCAGTCCCCGAAAGTGAGGACTGCTCTTATTTCTGTATAGGAATTTGCGTAATTTTATCGCGAGCGACATTTGACTTTTTTGAATTTAGTCGGGACGCGAAATGGGTGAAGCGGCACGCTTCTTTATTTGGAAATGGGTGAATAATATGAATAAGACAAAAAAAATCACAACAACGGCACTGCTTTGTGCACTCGCTTACATAGCAACATTTGTTGGAAGACTGCCGATAAGCACAGTGGCATTTTTGAAATATGACCCGAAAGATGTAATTGTCGTTATGGGCGGATTTATTTTCGGCCCGCTTACGGCATTTGTTATAAGTGCTGTTGTTTCCGTAATTGAAATGGTTACAATCAGCGAAACAAACATTATAGGATGCATAATGAATATAGTTTCAACAGTTTCATTTGCCGTTACTGCATCAGTCATATACGAAAGAAGCAGAACTATAAAGGGTGCCGTATACGGTCTTGTTACGGCTATGTTTGCAATGACGGTAACAATGGTTGTATGGAATTATCTCCTGACACCATTCTTCTACGGTATGCCGAGAAGTGAGGTTGCAAAAATGCTCCTGCCGATTTTTGTGCCATTTAACCTTATAAAAAGCAGCCTTAATACGGCGCTGACACTTCTTCTTTATAAGCCGTTTGTAAAAATACTGCGTAGTGCAGGGCTGATTGAAAAAAGAGAAAGTATCAGTGGCGGTGTGATAAATAAAGGAGTAATTATTCTTGCAGTATTTTTAATCCTGATGGCAGTGGGTGCAGTTGTCATTCTTAACTGATACTGCGCTTTTGCTCATACTTCATTTTTGTGGCAAGACCGCCACGGATGTGCCTCTCAGCCTTGTTTGTATCAAGGATAATTTTTACATCGTTTGCAAGCAGCGGGTCGATATCCTTTAATCTTGCGGTGACATCCTTATGTACGCTGGATTTTGAATAACCGAACTTTTTTGCAGCAGCACGTACTGTTGTGTTATGCTCTATAATGTATAATGCGAGCATAATCGCCCGCTTTTCAATATAATCTTTCAAAATAAATAGCCCCCTTTTCACTCTAACATATGAGTGGGAGGGGGCTATTATGTCAATTATTTTTATGTAATGAAAAAGTTCAAAACTTCTCTTTCGAAAGGATGACTTTGTCATCCGTCTATTTGTCTTCTACTTTTCCGTAAAGATTAAGTCTGAAAAGTCTGCTTTCATCCTCTTCATTCTCACATTCGATTGTTGCATGGCTGAGACTTCCGCCCTGAACTATACTCATAAGACCGATTACACGGCAAAATGCAGACATAAGATTAATTCTGTCGCCTTCGTCAGTTGTCATCCAAACCTGACCTGTGCAATTATTAAGCTCTTTTACAAAGGCATTTACATCAAGGTCGTGAATTTCGAATTTTCTCATAAAAAATACCTCCTATAATATATTCTTTAATCAGCATAATCCAAATTATGGCGAAAGTCAATAGATGTAATGAAAATTTAATAAGTAAAATGGAAAAATATATTAAAAAAATATGTAGTTTTTTGTAAGAAAATAGGTTTATATAATCATTATTTTTTTATTTTTTTATGTAAAACGAGGTTTACATAAAATACACCACCGATTTTATGTGAAAATTAAGTTTTAAACATAAAAAAGGCTGATTTTACGGTTATTAACAAGAGTTTTTCACAGTTTTCACAGAAAATCATAATAATTTATTGGAAACCTGTGAAAAACTAAGATGCCAATTTATAGCTAAAAATAAGGTTTACAAAAAAAAATACCATTTAAAGGAAAAACAAGGTTTTTCAAAACTTTTACAAGATGATGTCGAACAATGAAAAACTATGTAATATTTGATAAAATTTGTGTTGCAGTGAGGCTTGAAAGCTCATCGGGGTCAGGGACAACTACCTTGTAAAACCTGAAACGGTGGTAATCATAAAGGTAGTCTGCCCCTCTGTCGCATTTGGGAAATTTTGCATACCATTGCGGATGGTTTGCATGCATAAATCTATGTGCGTAAATTTGTGCCTGAGAGCGCCTCTCACAAACAGGGGAGGGCGTACCGCTTAAAATAACACCCGGGGGACTTGAATGGAGAAGGAGTATGCTTTTATCCTCACACTCGCCAAGGGATATATATGCGTGGGAATGCTTTGATGAAAAAAAGATATCACCGCATCGGTGAGAAGGATTTGATGATGCCTCACTTACGATGCCTAATCCGAGATTTTCAAGTCTGTATCCAAGCTCACCTGATTTAAAAACGTATCCCGGAAGATTATTTTCGGTATTTAATAGATTATATATCACCCATCCTATATAACCCGTACAGTCAAGCCCGAGTGTTGAGCAATGAAGAAATTTTTTAAAATTATATCCGCTGCTCTGTGTCAGAAAAAAGTTTTTCCACGCACTGCCCTCTCCTATGGTACGTGCCTCAAGTGAAGCAAAGGTGTCCTCCTCGTTCCAGCCACCGCCGTATACGTACATTGTATGCCCAAGCGGAGTGAGAGCTGTTTTAATAAGTTTCTTTATTGTAGGAATGTTATTCAAAAAAATACCTCCTTAAATTTTGTTCTAAAAAGTATGCAAAGTGGTGTCATTTTACTTGACATTATATAGTAAAATAGAGTAGAATATGATAATGGAAGTACATATTACTTTAATTACTTACAAAGCGAAACGGAGGATTTTTTATGAAAATTCTGGTTACAGGCGGCGCAGGATATATCGGCAGCCATACTTGTGTGGAACTTCTTAATGCAGGACATGAAATTGTAGTGGTGGATAACCTTTGCAATTCATGTGAAAAATCTCTTGATATGGTAAGAGAAATCACAGGAAAGGATTTTTCTTTCTACAAATGTGATATATTAGATAAAGAGGCTCTTACAAAGGTTTTTGATGAAAACGAATTTGATTCTGTAATACATTTTGCAGGACTCAAAGCAGTTGGAGAGTCTGTGTCAAAGCCTATTGAATATTATCATAACAATATGACAGGTACGTTTGTGCTTCTCGACGTTATGAGGGAGCATAATGTATTTAACATTGTATTTTCTTCATCGGCAACTGTATACGGCAGTCCCAAAACTGTTCCGATTACAGAGGATTTCCCGCTTTCTACAACAAACCCCTACGGCTCTACAAAGCTTATGCTTGAAAGAGTGCTCAGCGATGTATATGTAGCTGACAATCGTTTCAGTGTGGTATTGCTTCGTTACTTTAATCCCATCGGTGCACACTCAAGCGGAAAAATAGGCGAGGACCCCAAGGGTATTCCCAATAACCTTCTTCCGTATGTGGCACAGGTTGCTGTTGGACGCCTTGAAAAGGTGAATGTGTTTGGTGATTGCTATGATACAAAGGACGGCACAGGTGTACGTGACTATATCCACGTTGTTGACCTTGCACTCGGTCACCTTAAAGCCGTTGAGAAAAAGAGCGGTGAGGGCGGTGTGCATATTTATAACCTTGGTACAGGTCAGGGCTACAGCGTGCTTGAAATCATCAAAAACTTCGGTGAGGCGTGCGGTAAGGATATTCCCTATGTTATAGCACCGCCGCGTCCGGGTGACGTTGCAATATGCTATGCTGACGCTTCAAAGGCAAAGGCAGAGCTTGGATGGCAGGCAGAGCGTGGAATTGCACAGATGTGTAAGGATGCGTGGAACTGGCAGAGTAAGAATCCCAACGGATTTTGTGAATAAGGAGAGGAAGAAATGACGAAAATCAGATTTGACTATTCCAAGGCGGAAAAATTTATTTCAAAGGATGAAATTAATGCTCTTGCCCCCTTTATAGGTGCGGCACACGATATTCTTCACGAGGGAAAGGGCAGTGGAAGTGATTTTACAGGCTGGGTAAATCTCCCCGAAAATTACGATAAGGAAGAATATGCAAGAATTAAAAAAGCGGCAGAGAAAATTAAAAGCAATTCAAAGGCGCTTATCGTTATAGGTATTGGTGGCTCCTATCTTGGCGCAAAGATGGCAGTGGAAATGCTCCATCACAATTTCTTTAACCTTAATGACAATGCAAGGGAAAAGGGTGTACAGATTTTCTTTGCAGGAAATTCAATAAGCTCAACATATCTGGCTGACCTTGTGGAAACAGTTAAGGATATAGATTTCTCTGTAAATATTATTTCAAAAAGCGGTACAACAACCGAGCCTGCGATAGCTTTCCGTATATTTAAAAAGCTCCTTACAGAAAAGTACGGTGTGGAAGGCGCAAGGGAAAGAATATATGCAACAACGGATAAAGCAAGGGGTGCTCTCAAAAACCTTGCAGACGAGGAAGGCTATGAAACCTTTGTTGTTCCCGATGATGTAGGCGGACGTTACAGTGTGCTGACTGCAGTAGGTCTTCTCCCGATTGCAGCAAGCGGCGCTGATATTGACGCATTGATGCAGGGTGCATATGACGCAATGAAGGAGTATGCTAACCCCAATCTTGAAGAAAATGATTGCTATAAATACGTTGCGGCAAGAAATGCTCTTTACAGAAAAGGCAGAATAATTGAAATGATGGTTAACTATGAGCCACAGGTGCACTATTTTGCAGAATGGTGGAAGCAGCTCTTTGGTGAGAGTGAGGGTAAAGAAAATAAGGGTATATTCCCCGCAGCAGCCGATTTTTCAAGCGACCTTCATTCAATGGGTCAGTATATTCAGCAGGGACTTCGTATAATGTTTGAAACGGTGCTGTTCTTTGACAATGCACGCAAGGACATTATTATGGAAAGCGACGAGGATAATGTTGACGGTCTTAACTTCCTTGCAGGAAAGTCTGTAAGCTTTGTAAATGAGCAGGCATTTAACGGGACGCTTCTTGCACATACTGACGGCGATGTTCCAAACCTTGTCCTTCGCATAGAGAAAATGGATGAATACTGCCTTGGTAATCTTATTTACTTCTTTGAAAAGGCATGCGGTATCAGCGGCTATCTTTTAGGTGTAAACCCGTTTGACCAGCCCGGTGTTGAAGCGTATAAGAAGAATATGTTTGCACTTTTAGGCAAGCCGGGTTATGAAGCACAGCAGGCAGAGCTTTTAGCAAGACTTAATAAGTAATTTCTAACTGCATATGTAGCTTGACTTTCTAATAAACAAGAATAATAAAAAGCCTTTGCGGGAAAGATTAGGGTATACTAATTTTTTCTTGCGGAGGCTTTTTTATTATGATTAACAAAGTTGAAATATGCGGCGTAAATACATCAAAACTCCCCACTCTTACTGCTCAGGAAAAGAAGGAGCTTTTTGAAAAAATTAAAAAAGGCGATACTATGGCACGTGAAACTTTTATCAGGGGTAATTTAAGACTCGTGCTGAGTGTCATAGGTCGCTTTAATAACCGTGGTGAAAATGTGGATGACCTTTTTCAGGTAGGGTGTATAGGGCTTATCAAGTCAATTGATAATTTTAATACGGAGCTTGATGTTCAGTTTTCAACATATGCAGTGCCGATGATTATAGGTGAAATACGAAGGTATTTAAGAGATAACAATGCGCTGAGGGTATCACGCTCGCTTCGTGATATTGCATATAAGGCACTTTGTGTGCGTGAGAAAATCATAAATGAGAGTAACCGTGAGCCTACAACAGAAGAAATAGCAAAGGCTATTGATTCGACGAAGGAAGAGGTTACAATGGCACTTGATGCCATTCAGGAGCCTATTTCCCTTTTTGAGCCTGTATATCACGATGGGGGGGATGCAGTTTTTGTTATGGATCAGGTATCGGATAAGAAAAATATTGACGAAGCGTGGATAGAAAAAATTTCCCTGCGTGAGGCGATGGATAAGCTTAGTGACAGAGAAAAGCTGATTATAATGATGCGGTTTTTCAGGGGGAAGACGCAAACAGAGGTTGCAAATGAAGTGGGGATAAGTCAGGCGCAGGTATCACGTCTTGAAAAAAGTGCTATAAGCAGTATGAGAAAGAATATATAGTAGTAGGGACTGTAAGAAACTTAGTTTTTTACAGTCCCTACTACTATTCATAATTTTTTTACGCTGTCACGCACTACAAGCTCGCTTTGAATAGAAACACTTTGATACGGCGAAGCGGGATAACGGAGCCTCCTGTATAAAAGATTAAGGGCGCTGTCAGCAATTTCATTTATCGGTGTTGAAACAGTAGTCAGCGGTGGGTTTGAAAAGCGTGTAAGAGAAATGTTGTTAACACCAATGAGTGAAATATCATCAGGGACACTTAACCCTGCCATATATATGCGATTCATTGCGCCAAGTGCAATTGCATCATATGCTGCAAAAACTGCGGTAGGTCTTTCAGGGAGTGATATAAGCTTATCCATTGCATCATAGCCTGCATCTCCCATTCTTTTTGAACTTGTGATAAGCCAATCCTCGTTTATAGGGATAGAGTAATCAGCCATAGCTTTCTTAAAAGTTTTAAGTGCGCCTGAGGTGAGGTATTCACCGATAAAGGCAATGTCGCGATGCCCCATTTTTTTAAAATGCTCAATTGCCTGATAAACACCGAAACTTCTGTCTGTATTAACACAGTCACAATGGTGTATTTTTTCGTTATAGAGAGAGCCTATTGAAACGGCAGGAATGTTTTTAAAAGCCTCGTTTTCATATCTTGCGCCGTCAATTACGATAAGACCGTCTACCTTGTGATAGTTTATATAATAATCGAGCAGATTGTTTGCAACAGAAGAAACAAAATTACTGCACGAAACAAGGAGAGTATCTGAGTTATCCGTAATTCTTTTATTAAGAGCCTCTACTATTTCGCCATAAATGGAAGAGCCTGAAAGCTCGTTGCATATAACGGCGAAAACCCTGCTCTGAAAAGACGGAGAATAAAACTTGTTAAAACAGTTATTCTCCTTTGCAATTTCGAAAATTCTATTTCGTGTTTCTTCACTTATTTCATTACTTCCGCTGAAAGCTTTTGAAACTGTAGAAAGTGAGCATCCTGCAAGCGCAGCTAATTTTGTCATTGTCATAAAAATACACCTCGTTACTTAGGCATAAGGGAGTCGAACCATACGTAGTTCGACTCTCCGATGACTACTATATCATACTGAAAAGTTTTTCGCAATAGTTTCGTGAAAATATTTCGTAGTTTTCGAAATGTTTTCGTATAAAAAGAAACTGTTTCGTTTTGGGAAACATTGAAAAAACCTAACGTTTATGTTAATCTTAAGCTGAAGATAATAAATAAAGCAAAGCTTTTAATGAAGAAAAATTTACGAAAGCTTTCGCAATAAAAGAAAGGATGGTTTATTATGGCAAAGGCGGCATTTGTAGGCTTTGGTGAAGTAAATACGCCAATCGACATTATTGTAAAAAAGTGTACTGACGCAGCAAACGCTCTCGAGAAAGAGGGAAT
>JAFSBF010000001.1 GCA_017441965.1 Clostridia bacterium
ATTCAAAAACAGTCCAGTGGACTGTTTTTGAAGAGGGGACGCCCTGCAAGAGAGGGCGTCCCCTAAATTTGTGCATTATAACATATCGTTGCACCTTTTTCTACAGTCTGACGTGCAGAAATGATTTTTCTGCACGTTTTTTTGTTGATATAGAATAAACGGGGCGGCAGGTTGCCGCCCGGAATTATGAATTACGCATTACGAATTACGCATTACGAATTAGTTTCAATAAGCACCTTGTTTTTCCATTTGCCCTGCTTGTATCGGATAAGGCTCATCAGGGCGGTAAGCACCCAGGTCAGACAGGTTGTGCCCCATACTGCCCAGTACCCCATTGAGGGAATGTTTACAAGCAGAATTGCAAAGCCGATACGTCCGATTACCTCAACAAAGCCGTTTATCATTGCATAGCCGACGTCCCCTGCACCGTTTAACAGACCTCTTGTTACGTGGATAGTGCCCAGAGGTACATAAAACATTGCGGAAAGCTTGAGCGCCCTGCCGCCGATGTCGATTACATCCGCTTCATTTACAAAAATACCTACGATATTTCTGCTGAATATCATAAACACAATCAGCATAAACACGCCGAAGCCTGCCATTATCTGCATTGTTTTATGATAGCCCTTAACCGTGCGGTCAAGCTTTCCTGTGCCCATATTCTGCCCTGCAAATGTGGAGAGTGCCGCATTGAGAGAGGAAAACGGCTGGTGGATAAGCTGCTCTACACGCATTGTTGCGGTATAAGCCGCCATAACCGTTTCGCCGAAGCTGTTAGCGGTACGCTGCAGGTAAATCATTGACACGGAAATCATTGAATTCTGCAATGCAATAGGCACGCCCGTCCTTACGACTTTAAAGAAGTAGTTCGGTGCAAATTTAAGTGTCTTCCTGCCGAAACGGAAATATTTTACCTTTGCAAATGCGTAAATTATACAGCCGACTGCGGAAATGCTCTGTGCGATTATTGTTGCATAAGCCGCACCTGCAACTCCGAAATCCAGCACCATTACAAAAACGATGTCCAGCACAACGTTTATCACGCTTGCAACTATAAGAAAAATAAGCGGCGTCCTTGCGTCACCCAGTGCTCTCATAACAGCGTTTATCCAGTTGTAAACTGCAACCGCAATTGTGCCCGAACAGGCTATTTTCATATATTTTACAGCATCTGCGTAAAGATTTTCAGGGGTGTTCATCATTTTAAGCAGAGGACCTGCCAGCAGAAACGAAATCACGCTTATTGCCGCACCGAAAATCACCGCCGCATACGCCGCATTTATTATCAGCACCTTTACCTCACGCTTTTTCCCTGCGCCGAAGCTCTGCGCCACAAGTATGCCTGCACCGATTGAAAGACCTATGCAAAGGGTATAAAAAAGGAACGTCATAGAGCCTGTTGCACCTACCGCCGCAAGAGCGTCCGCACCCAGATGCTTTCCTACGATAGCCGAGTCAACAATGTTGTAAAGCTGCTGAAAGAGGTTGCCTGCCAGCAGAGGAAGCGTAAATTTTATAATGTGCCTTGCCTCGCTGCCTGTTGTCATATTTTCTGTATACGCAGCCATAAAATCACCTTCTGTCCGAAATAATACTGATAAATTATATCACCGTCACCGTAAAAATCAATGTAATTTCTGTAAACAAAACGGCACAGAGACGTTAACTCTGTGCCGTCAGTCTATCGAAAAAGATATAGCTATATGTAATAATGCACAAACTTTAGGGGACGCCCTCTCTTGCAGGGCGTCCC
>JAFSBF010000083.1 GCA_017441965.1 Clostridia bacterium
AGAGTGGTCAGGAAATAATGGCGGAGGCTATAACGCAGGGTATATTACAGACATTAAACAAATGAAAAAAGCAGCAAGCGAAATTTTCGCTTGCTGCTTTTTTCATTTGTTATATTATTCCGTTTTCTTTGTCGATTTTCTTATTTCTATAATACAAAATAAGGTCTGCACCAACCATAACGAAGTTAAGTACATAAAAGAAAAGAACATACCACTTTTGCGCAAAAGCAGCCATATATGCTTCATTTACAAATTTAGATGCTATTCCTGCAACGTAGCCAAAAAGAATGAGGTATAAAAACGCAAGGCTCTTACCCTTAGTAGTTCTTGCACGATACGATTTTAATACGTTCATCGGCCACGATGCGCCAAAGCTCACAATCATTACAATTTCTAAAAATTCTGCCATTATGTATTCCTCCAATGTAAAATTTTTATTATTATACCACACCTTTTTTGAAGTGTAAAGTACAGATTTATAATTTTCCTCATATTTATAATATCAGGAGGAGGAAAAAAGGTGAATAACAGATATGTTCGTTTGTTACGGAGAATAGTTGCGCTTTCCCTGATAGCTTTCGGGCTGTTTTTTTTCATAGGAATATATTATTTTTCACGCTATTTAAGACCGCGCGTTATTTCAATATCACAAAGCTATGCCGAAAATATGGTTTCAAATATAATTGACAATGAAATTCAGCGCCTGATGCTCGAAGAATTTTTAAGCTATGACAAAATCACCCTGATAAGCCGTGACAATGAGGGGCGTGTTACATCAATAAGTGCAAATTCTGTGCTTATAAATAATTTTGCAAATGACCTTGATATCATAATCGGTGACAAAATTGATAATGCTGATATTATAGAAAATAAGGTATACTTATTCGGACTTATCGGTGCAGACTGGCTTGCGGGAATGGGACCGAAAGTCCCGATACGCTTTCAGCCGATTTCTGTTACGCACGCAGATGTGTCGCATACATTTGAGGAAACGGGGATAAACCAGACGCTTCATACAATAAACCTTAAGGTATGGGTTGAAATTGAAATTTTGTTTCCGCTTGCCTATAGCACAATGACCGTTGAATCGGAAATGCCGATTGCGCAGACCCTCATTGTAGGGACAGTGCCGAATGCGTATTTTAATAAAAAATAAAGATTGTGAAAATATTTGTTTGCCTAGGTTGAAAAAAATATAAAAAAGGTGTAAAATAATATAATAGCTTGCAAAGGAGGGGGAAGCATATGAATTTTAAATTGGTATCGGATTTTGCACCTACGGGTGATCAGCCCGAGGCGATAGAAAGCCTTGTCAAAAGTATCGAGAGCGGTAACCGCGGTCAGGTGCTTTTAGGCGTTACGGGAAGTGGTAAGACATTTACCGTGGCAAATGCCATTGCACGGATAAATAAGCCCACCCTTGTCCTTGCGCACAATAAGACACTTGCGGCACAGCTTTGCAGTGAGTTTAAGGAGTTTTTCCCCGAAAACGCAGTGGAATATTTCGTATCATATTACGACTACTATCAGCCGGAGGCGTATATCGCCTCCAGCGATACGTATATAGAAAAGGATGCACAGGTTAATGATGAGATAGACAAGCTCCGTCACAGTGCGACTATGGCACTTTTTGAAAGACGCGACGTAATTGTTGTCGCATCGGTAAGCTGCATATACGGACTTGGTGACCCGGAGGATTACTCTACACTGGTGCTTTCAATGCGTCCCGGTATGCGAAAAGACCGTGATGAGGTTATACGAAAGCTTGTCGATATGCAGTATGAGAGGAACGACATTAACTTTATCCGTGGAAAATTCAGGGTGCGTGGCGACGTTGTGGAAATTTTCCCCGTAAGCAGTGCGGAAAATGCAGTGAGGGTAGAGTTTTTCGGTGATGAGATTGAACGAATTACAGAAATTGATGTACTGACGGGTGAGGTGCTCGGTGTTCGTCAGCACGTAGGTATTTACCCTGCATCACACTACGTAACAACGCCCGAAAAAAGAGAAATGGCAATAAAATCAATCAGGGCAGAGCTTGAGGAGAGGCTTAAAGAGCTGCGAGAAAATGATCGTCTGCTTGAGGCGCAGCGCCTTGAGGAGCGGACAAACTATGATATAGAAATGATGCGTGAAATAGGCTTTTGCAGCGGAATAGAAAATTATTCGCGCCATATCAGTGGAAGGGCGCCGGGAAGTGCCCCGTATACGTTGATGGATTATTTTCCGGAGGATTTCCTGCTCGTAATTGACGAGAGCCATGTTACAATTCCGCAGGTGCGCGCAATGTTTGCCGGTGACAGAAGCCGCAAGGAAAGCCTTGTTCGCTACGGTTTTCGTCTGCCGTCGGCATTTGATAACA
>JAFSBF010000084.1 GCA_017441965.1 Clostridia bacterium
CATTAAATTGACAAGAACAGCTGCAAAGCCGACAGCCGAAGAAAAAATGGCGGCGGCAAAGGCGGAGGTATTGTCTTATATAACAGAAAATTTATCCGCAAAGCTGACGGATGATGTTGTGCTGCCCGAAAAAATCGGGGCGGCAGAATTGGTATGGAAAAGTGATAATGAGGAAGTTATAAATAATATTGGTGTTATTACACAAAAATGGCAGGAAGAGCAAAAAGCCTCATTAACTATAACAATCACGTGCGCCGGTCTGACTGAAGTCGTAACGCAAAATGTAACTATTGACGGCATATGGGAGAAGGTTGCACCTACGCAGACACTGATAGAAAATGCAATAGAAAAGCTGAGCTTTTCCGATGTTTCGGATAATTCCGTATATGGCGTAAAGGACGATTTAGACCTTAAAGCGGAATTTACAGACGGTGTTTATGCAGTGTTCGGAGGCGTAGATGCAGTGTGGACATCTTCGCCTTCGGGAATTATTGATTCGGAGGGTAAGCTTACCAAAACGAAGCAGATACAGAGCGTAACGCTGACGGCGAAGCTTATCGCAAAGGATGACGAAGCTGTTACGGCTGAAAAGTCATTTTCGCTTACCGTTTTGCAGCAGGGCATAACCGCACTTTACGAAACATTTGACAAGAATATACTTCCAAAACAGGAGATTAACGGCTACAACGGCTGGAGTGAGGAAAAACGCTCGGGTGATTCATATCTCGATGATACTGTAATCACGGCAGAAAAGACAGGCGAGGACAGCAATATGGCGATGCAGATTTATCGTGAAAAGGTTGAAAGCTCTACCTCAGCGCAGATTGTTGCCGTAAATACTTTGAAAAAAACGCTTGAAGGCGGAAAGGTGAATATACGCTTCCGTTTGAAGCGTAATGACGAGGCGAAGAGGCTTGATATCTTTCTGGGCAGTAATGAGGTTCGTTTAGATATATCAAAGGATGTTTTGTTAAATGAAGATAATGCAAAACTTGTAGAAGCAGGCAATGGGCTTAAAGGTTCGCTTCCTACAGAAGTCTGGCGGCAGATAGAGCTGGTGGTGGATTATGACGAGAATCTGTTTGATTTCTATATTATAAATGAGGAGAACGGGGAAAAGGAATTTTCCTGCGAAGGACTTCCGATGGGTGACAACGATGGAAAGCTTGCGACTATTGGCTTTGCTACCGACCGACAGGGAAGAAGTAAGACGGGCGCAACCTTCCTGATAGATGATTTGTTTGTAATGCAGCCCAAAAGCCTGCTTGAAATGGCGATAGAAGAGATAAGCTTTTCCGATATTTCGGATAATTCCGCATATGGTGTAAAGGATGATTTAAAGCTTAAAACAGAATATACGGGCGGTAGCTTTGATGCGTTCGGCGGTGCTGATGCTTTGTGGACATCATCGCCTGAGGGGATTATTGATGCACAGGGCAGGGTTACAAAAACAACACAGGTGCAAAATGTAGCACTAACGGCAAAATTTACTGCAAAGAATGACGAAACTGTTACGGCTGAAAAATCGTTTTCTCTTACTGTTTTGCCGCAGGGTAAAAGCTTTGTTTACGAAACCTTTGAAAAAGATTCCGTTCCGAAGCAGGAAATTAACGGCTACAACGGCTGGAGTGAGGCTTCCCTCTCAAACGTAAAATATGTCGATGATACCGTAATCACGATAGAGAATGAGGGCGGAACAGATAATGCGGCAATGCAGATTTACCGTGAGGATGTTGACGGTGAAACAGAGGAAGAGGATGGAGATCCTTCATCGGCAATGATTGTTGCCACAAAGAATATGGAGGAAACGATTGATGGAGGAAGAATAAATATCCGTTTCCGCTTGAGACGTAATGACGGGGCACGCTGCCTTTATATCTATCTTGACGGCAACGAATTTCGTATTGATATAGAAAAGAATGCTCTGAAAAATGAGAAAAATGAGGAATTAGCCAAGGCGGAATTAAAGACAGCGCTGCCGAAGGATATGTGGCGGCAGATAGAGCTTGTAATAGATTATGACCAAAATCTGATTGATTTCTATATTATAAATGAAAAAAGCGGAGAAAAGCTGCTTTCCTGTGAAAAGCTTCCGATGGGCGAAAACAGTGCAGAGCTTGGCTCCATCGGCTTTTCCACTGACCGTTACGGAAGAAGTAAAGCGGGTGCCATATTCCTGATGGACGATTTGTTTGTAATTCAGACAAAGGAAAAAACACCTGACGGCGAGGCAACAGAACTTGTTGCCGATGCCCTTTATGATGAACTAAACGGAAAAACTGTCAGTGAGGATTTGGCTTTGTCAACGAAGGGCAGCTACAGAACTACAGTGCTGTGGGCCTCGTCGGACACGGAGACTGTCAATATCACGGGCGAATACGGCATAGTAACACAGGGAGATGCTGATAAGGCAGTAACCCTGACGGCAACAGTTATCAAGGGCAAGGAAAAAGAGGTTATTGAAATACCTGTAACCGTTACTGCATTTCCAGGTGCGGTGACACCTACGCAGGAGCTTCTTGATACGGCGGCAGAGCGTTTTGCGTTTTCAGAAATCAGTGATGAAAGCCCATATATGATTACCGGCGACCTTACTCTTCCGACAGAGTATAACAAGGGCACTGCACAGAGAATAGGCGGCGCATCAATTTCGTGGAAATCCTCTATGCCGAATGTTATGGATAACAACGGTAAAATCACAAAACAGAAATATGATACATACTTGACACTGACTGCTACAATAAGCGCAAAGGATAATCCAAATCTTACCGTGCAGAAGGAATTTACGGTTTGCGCCGCAGCAGAGGGTGAGTTTATATTAAATGACGATTTTGAAGATGCGGATTTTGAAACAGAGATGTATGAGCCGTTTGATGAAACCTGCGACAAGGTACCAGGTTCACGCAGTAAGATTATTTACAAGGATTGGCTAATGACTGCCGACAGTGATACCAAGGAGGTTAATACGGATTTGCAGGTGGTATATTTCCCCGATAATCCATATAACACTGTATTTAACTATACACGTGCAAAGAATACAAAAACGGGTGACGTACCCGTTACATACAGCTACAAGGATTTTGACAAGGCATATAACGAAGGTATTCTTTACGTAACTGCAAGATTTTATCTTACCGGCACTTCAAGCCGTATAACAATGGGATTGTTCCAGAACAACGAGGTTGGCGGCGGAAGCTCGGTAAACTGTAACACCGTGAGGGTTGCAAATGTCCTGAAGGATACAACGCCAAATGAGTGGCATACACTGAGTATGCTTGTATATTTAAGCGGTGATGTCAGTGTAAAGCACCGTTATGACGTATTCCTTGACGGAGTCAGAGTTCATAGCAATCAGAATTTGTTTAAAACGGGTGACCCGATTACGGGAATTAATATCAGCTCAATACGTACGGCTGACGGACCTAATGCAAACTGGTATGTGGACGATGTTACAGTACGCCATGCCGGTTATTATAATCCTGAGGATGAGGTTTCACGCAGTGCCGCAGAGCTGACGATTGGTGCAGGTACTATTACCGATAATATAGAGCTTCCTGCTTATGGTGATGAAGGAACGAGAGTGCTGTGGCATTCATCCGATAAAGAGCTTATAAGTGACGGCGGTATAATAGGAAAGGCTGACGGAAGAACGAATGCGACACTGACCGCAACCATTACAAAGGGTGACGCCTTTACTACAAAGAGCTTCCCCGTAAATGTAGCGGCAGAGGTGCCCTGCACAGTAACTAATCCGTCGCCGCAGGGGGCAGAGGTTGAATATGCTGATTTTTCGGGAAACTGTGTGCTGGTAACAATGCTGTACTCCCATGGGGATGTTAAGGATATGCGTGTAACATCGCTTAATGCATCACCGTGGCAGAGCGAGAGTGTAACCTTTGCAAATGCAATCGATACAAGCGCATATTTGTCATATGAGATACGTTCGTATGTATATGATACGGATAACAACGAGGTAATAAGCAATATAGCATACGGAGGGGGAAACTAAATGAATAGACGAAAAATTATTGCTGTAATTTTATCGGCAATGCTGATTATCCCGACACTTCCGGGAGCGATAAAAGCACAGAGTGCGGGCTTTACGGAAAATTTTGAAGCAATGACAGTGGGCGCACTCCCACAGAGCAGCTCGTACGAGCTAAGCTGCTTTGCAGGCACGGGTGAGATAGCGGTTAAAAAAGACGAAACAGACGCAAATAAATATGTTTCTATTGATAATCCCGACGAGGGTTTCCCCGTAATGATTAAATGCAGCTTTGATAATTTAAGCGGTGCAATCAGTGCAGGCGCCCGTTTTCGTCAGAGTGTAAAATCGGATGGAAATGTTATTATGCAGTTAATGTCGGACGATACACAGGTATGCTCCGTAGAAACAGATAACGGCAAAATAGTTTTCAGAAAGAGCACGGGCGAGGAACAGGAGCTTGTGGAATATAAAACAGATACCTGGTATGAGATACAGCTGGAAATAGTTTCAAACACAGATATAGCAAGTATTTCTGTGACTGAAGTTCCCACGTCAGCAGCGTTTGCACTTTTTTCACGAGCTGCGGCAATTAATGAGGATGACGGAGTGACGGAGGACGACGAAGAAGAAACAGAAAACTTTGTAGAAGAAGAGATAACAATAAGCACGTTTACCTTTGTCAACGGGCTGAGGGCGATTGCCACGACGCCTCCGGGCTTTGAACTGGACGATATTTATGTCCGCCCGTCGGGTGTTGTCGGCAGTGTTGAAATTAACGGTGCCGATATTATGAGTATTCCGCCCGAGGGACAGACGCAAAAGTATACATATACGGCGACAGCCTTTTCCGCCGCAGATGAAGAAATTGAGGCTTCATTTAGCTGGTCGGTTTCACCGGGGGACAATGTAACGCTAAATCAGGATGGCGAAAAGGCGGAGCTTGTGCTCGCAGGGTCGGCAGCGGAGAATACAGAATACACATTGACTGCGACGGCAAACGGAGAAGTCAGTGTACAAAAAAAGGTAACCGTGAAAAAAGCCGCCTTTGATAAAATTGAAATTAAGGGAAAGGGGTCAATATCCCCTGCTCTTGAAAAGGCAGGAAACACGTATACATATACTGCGGCAGTTTACGATGAATTCGGAAACGAAATGACCGGGGAGAATATTGCGTGGACGTTTAGCGGAGAGGGAAGTGAATATTTCAGCCTTGATGGCGGAAGCGGTGTTCTGACATTAACAAAAACGGCAGACGTTACTTCCTATATAAATATACGTGCGACAATAACGGGAGGCGATAATAACGGAAAATTCGCCGAAAGGAAAATCAGTCTTGTCGATTTGCGCTCGTATTTGAGTGATGAAACACGCAGAAATGCCATAAAAACATATATGGATACGGCACTGGAGTTCGGAAAGGATATTTATTTAGGCACACCGAGAATAGCAGACGGCATAAACCGTGACGGTGAGCCTATAAAATGGCATGTGCAAAGCCGTGACGAAGTACCCCTTGCCGATATGGGAAACGAATGGGAGCTTCTGCGTACGATGATTGCATACAGCGAGGTTGTCGGCGATCCGTATTATAAAGAGCGTGCGTACGAGCTTTATAAATGGACGATGGAGCATGACCACTCCGCAAACGGACCCAAGGTAAACGGCGAGTCAAGCGGTCTTATCTACTGGGGTTCACACAAGGCGGTGGATATGCGCACGGGCGAACCGACAGGAGATACGGTAACGGGAATAGGACACTATCACGAAATAGAAGAAAAGGATATGTACTTTACCCCGTTTTATGAAATAGATCCTGAAATGACGGCACAGATAGTTAAAAATATATGGATGGGGCATCTTATAGAAACCACTGATGCGGATAAAAATGTCATCGGCTGGACTGATATGATGTTTAACAGACACGCTGAATATACAAAGACTATTGATGAAGATTTTCAGACAAAAACGTGGGACAATACCGATGAATATGACGATAATTATTATCTGAAGGATCCGTTTGTCCGCACAAAGGAAAGTAAGAGCTCATTTTTGCTGGCAGCCTCGGAATACATCAGTGCGGCGGTAGAGCTTTACAACAGAACGGGTGATGAGAAGGCTCTTCTCTGGGCGAAGCGTCTTATATACCGTTATGCAAATATGGCAGACAAGAAGACAGGGGTATTCCCCAACCTTACTATAACGCCATATGGCGCACATGATATTGTGGATGAAAACGGCGACCTCAGCTTTAATACAAGACCGAAGTGGGTAGACAGCTATACAAGGTTGCCAAGCGGTATGGGTGCGAAGAAATACGGCGACCAGCTTTACGTTCAGTTTGCAGCAGGCATGGAGGAGGAAGGTCTGCTCGATGGTTTTGATGTGGAGGAGCATCTTCCGCTGCCGTCGAAGTGCTGTAATGAATGCAGAGTAGGCTATCACGGAAGCTGCGATTGCGGCTGCAATGACATAACCATAGATGCAACCGATACAGCGGAGACAATCGCAAAAAAGCGAGACAATAAATGCAGAACGGTATTGAGAGAAAGAATTATAGCAGACGGGGCGAAGGCGCTGATAATTGACCCGTATTATTTCAGAAAATTCCCCTGGGCATATGACAGGTCGGCTTTTGCAATAATGGAGGTTA
>JAFSBF010000085.1 GCA_017441965.1 Clostridia bacterium
ATCCATATGAGCAGAAACCATAATTTTTCTGCCCTTTCCTTTTTTATGACATATAAGATTACCGATTGTGTCAGTATAGATTTCATCAGCTTTTGCCCTTTCCCTCAGAAAAGTGCGCACCTCATCCTCAAAGCCTGACGGGGCACAAAGATTACAAAGTTCCTTTACCAGCATAAACATTCACCGTCCTTAAGCTTTAATGCAAATGTTGCAATAAGGCGGGCAGCCTTTTCCATATCCGAGCAGTCTGCGACCTCATAATTTGCGTGCATATATCTTACGGGAATTGAAAGAAGTGCCGTAGGTATACCACTGCCCGAAACCTGAATTTCCCACGCATCTGTACCCGTATCACCGCCGCACGCTTCAAGCTGAATTTCTATATCATCTTCGTTTGAAATCTCGATAAGCTTTCTTGTCATCCTGCTGTGAAGATTAGGTCCCAAAGTGATAACAGGACCTTTTCCTGTGGGGTATGCATCATCAGATACCCCGGGGCTTTTTCCATGGCATACATCTATTGCAATAGCGCATCCCGGTTTAATGTGTGCTGCAGCAGTTTTCGCGCCGCGCAGTCCTACCTCCTCCTGTACTGTAGCAACAGCAATAATATCATTATCAAGTTCATACCCTGACAGCATTTCAAGAACCTTTATAACTATGGCAAGACCACCACGGTCATCAATACATCTTGCCGCAACGGCGTCACCGTCAAGTTCTGTATAAAAGGTATTAAACGTAATTATATCCCCGACACTGACAAGGCTCTCCGCCTTTTCCTTTGAAAAGAAGCCTGCATCAACACAAAGCTCGGTAAGAGAAGGAAGCTTATCCCTTTTTGTTATAAGATGCGGAGGTTTTGCGCCTATTACACCAAAAAGCTTTTCCTTTCCCCATATGGTTACTTCTGTGCCGGGAAGAATTTTTGGGTCAAATCCGCCTATAGGGACAAATTTGAGGCTTCCCTCTTTTGTAATTTCACTGACCATCAGCCCAAGCTCGTCCATATGCCCCTCAATCATAAGAGAGGGGGCATTTTTATTTTTACCCTTTTTCACACCAATAACGTTGCCAAGAGTATCTGTGTAAACCTCGTCGCAAAATTTTGAAAAAAGTGATTTCACACAGTTACGGATTGGATTTTCGCATCCGCTGACACCAAATTCACTGTCAAGTATTTTAAGATATTCGCAAACTTTCATATAACCATTCCTTTACAGGCTATTAACTATGCTCTTAAACAAATTGCCGCGCTCTTCAAAATTTTTGAACATATCAAAGCTCGTGCTTGCGTTTGAAAGGAGAACTGTATCCCCTGCAGTTGCGGCATTTTTCGCACACATTACCGCCTCTTCATAAGTTGTGCAAAACTCTGTCACTATATCCTTGCCTATTCCCGTTTTTTCTGTATATTTATCAAGTGCAGCCTTTATAAGAGGACCTGTTTTTCCTATCAGGATAAGGTGCTTTACCTTATTAGCGATATGCTCTCCTATTTCATCATAAGGAATGCCCTTGTCTTTGCCGCCTGCAATAAGAATTACTTTATCAAACACCTTGAGTGTGTTTATCGTTCTGTTCGGGCTTGAATCAATCGAACTGTTATAGTAACGTACACCGTCTATTTCACGTACAAATTCAATTCTGTGCGCAACTCCACCGAAATTCTGCGCAACCTTTTTCACTGCCTGTAACTTATAAAGAGGATAGGTCGCTGCAATGGCAGTCATATAGTTTTGAACATTATGTTCTCCGGGGATTTTAATGTCAGAAATATCAAGAAGCTTTTCACCAAAAGCATAGATCGACTTACCGTCTGAATAAACGTCACACTGCTCTTCATAACCAAAAGAGCGTATTATTCCGTTTGCAGATTCACGGCATTCATACGACTTTTCATTAGTCTTATTTACTACGAGCACACTGTCTTTTCCTGCGTGAATATAAATGTTGCGCTTTGCTTCTATATATTCCTCATAAGATTTATGCACATCAAGATGGTTTGGGCTCATATTTGTAATTACGGCTATATCTGCGCTCTTCTTCATTGTGTGAAGCTGAAAGCTTGAAAGCTCTATCACCGCAATATCTTCCTCATTAATTTCATCAGTTCTGCACAAAAGGGGCGTTCCTATGTTTCCGCCGAGGTGACAACGATAACCGCTTTCACACAGTATATTATAAACAAGGGTTGTAGTAGTTGTTTTTCCGTCGCTACCCGTTATGCCGATAATTTTTGCGGGACAAACCTCAAAAAACACTTCCATCTCACTTGTTATTATGCTGCCGTTTTCCTTCGCCTTTAAAAGAGCGCTGTGGTCAAAACGCATACCCGGGGTTTTGAAAATAAGCTCACCTGAAAGATTATCAAGATAATCCTCTCCGCAATTCAGCTTTACACCGATATTTTTTAACTCCGTAGCAGTTTCGCCAAGCTCCGCCTGTGTTTTTTTATCGCAGGCGGTGACAATTGCCCCGTTTTCACACAAAAATTTTATCAGCGGCAGATTGCTTATACCAATACCTACCACAGTTATATTTTTTCCGTGTACGTATTCTTTAAATGCATCAAATTTTTTACTGCTCAATTTTCATTCCTCTTATCTGATAAAATTAGTCTTTATTTTTTCTTCGGTTTCAGGTTTGTTTACACCTGCTTTTTTGCCTGCATCAATACATTTTAATAACCACGCCATATTTTTCCCCAAGGTACGCATTGCCTGCATTCCCTCAAGGTCTTTTTTCACCTCATCAGGTGTTGTTCCGTGCACCATCGTCCAGTACTGTGCAGTTACAATCGGCATCTGCATAAATTCAGGATATTTTAAAAGCTGGTCAAGCGTCGCCGTTGAACCACCCCTTCTGCAGGAAGCAACTACTGCGCAGGGCTTGTGCCTAAGCTTTCCACCCGCACTGTAGAAAAGTCTGTCAAGAAAAGAGGTCATCATTCCCGATGCCGCCGCATAATGAACGGGCGAGCCGAATACTACCGCATCAGCACTGTCAAGGAGCTCTGCCGCCTCGTTAACACAATCATCTGTAATACATTTTCCGTTCTTCACGCAGTAACTACAACCAAGGCATCCCTTTGTTGCCGCCCCTGCGTGAAAAATTACTGTTTCAATTCCTTCAGCATTTAACTGCTTTTCAATTTCTGTGAGTGCTGTATATGTACAGCCGTTTTTCTTTGGACTTCCGTTAAAAAGTATAACCTTCATAATTAAACCTCCTATGGATTGCAATTTCCGCAAACTGAATACCCTGCCATAACCGCATTTTCACGCTTATTAAATATAACTCGGTTTTTATTTCCCGGAAGATTGGGGCACGTTTCGCAGTGGAAAACCTTAGACTTTCTATTTCCTATATATACTTGTCTCTGCTCACTCTCTTCCCGTTTTTCAAACGCCTCACCTGAGGCATTATAAACTTCTTTTCCGTCAGTAGACAAAACCACTGTTCCCTCTCTGTCGCATCTTAAAATCTCTGCCCCGCACTTTTCTATACGTTCCAAAGCCTCTTTATGCGGATGTCCGTAGGAATTCCCGCTACCTGATGAAATCACGGCAACACTCGGGGAAACCTTGTTTAAAAATTCCACCGATGATGCGTAGCGGCTTCCGTGGTGCGACACTTTTAAAATATCGGCATTTATGTTTTCTCCGTTTTTTATAAGCTCCGCCTCGACACTGCGTTCTGCATCCCCCGTATAAAGAGCTGTTACATCACCATATTTTACTGTAAGCACAAGCGAATTATCATTAGAATTTCCAAAATCCTTTTGCGGCGACAAAAATTCCAGCTTAAACGGACCTATATCATATTCTATTCCAAGGTCGGGGATATATGGCGTTATTTCCTTATCTATAAGAACATCTACAAATCTCTCAAAAAAATAGGATGTGGTTGTCTCTCCGTTAAGATATACATTTCCTACATCCACACCCAAAAGAACTGCCGCTCCGCCGCCCATATGGTCCTCATGCGGGTGCGTGCCAATAAAGCAGTCAAGATAGTCTATGCCTAAATTTGAAAGATATTCGCATATAATACTCCCGCTTTCCCTTGTTCCCGCATCAATCATAATATTAGTGTCACCGCTGCGGATTAAAGCACAATCGCCCTGCCCGACATCTATAAAATGAAACTGTGCCGTTTGCAAAGCACTCTCTGCGTTCGTACTTTCCGTTTGATTTGTGCCGTATGTACAGGATGTAAAAAGCAGAAGAATAAGAAGGACGAAAGAAACCAATCTTCTTTTTTTCATATATTTCCTCCTAAATTCAAAAAAGCCTGACTAAGCTGTCAGGCTTTGAAAGCTATTCTGCAAAATTTGCTGCAACAAGATTTGCCAGTTCACTAACTGCCGCCTCTTCATCTGCACCGTCTGCAATCAATGTAACCCGCATTCCACGTGTTACCCCTAAAGACAAAACACCGAGCAGGCTTTTTGCATTGACTCTGCGCTCGTCCTTCGAAATCCAAATTCCCGAAGAAAACTCGTTCGCCTTCTGTATAAAAAATGTTGCAGGACGCGCATGCAATCCAACTTGATTCTGCACAATAATCTCTTTAGAAATCATAAAATGCAAGCTCCTTATCAAAATACTGTTGTTAATAGTATACAGCTTTTTTTGCAAATAGTCAACTAAATTTTAACGAAATTTATTTAACTCGCTTTTAAAATAGCACTTTTTGAAAAAATTTCTTCTCTTTGTGCAAGTTGCACAAAAAAAGTTTTATTTCAATATTCAATTTTTATAGTTTAAATATTGAAATTTGTCAAAAAATCAGTTATTATATAAACGTACCGAAAAGGTACTTAAACTTTTTTCATTTTCCCTCCTTTTAGTGGCAGACGGTTTATCTTGTCTGTCATCTTTTTTTGTCTTTTTTTTGTAAAGTTTTTTGCATAACACCTCTTTTGCAGGCATATATTCGTTTTGTAAGGAGGATGAATTATGGAAATAAATATTAAAAATGAAAATTTATCCGTATGCAGCGGTGTATGCCGCACAAAAAACAATTTTACTACAGAAACGGATGTTATAGTCCCCGACAGTAAGCCTGATATATTAAAGGTGCTTCAGCTCAGCGCCCGCCCCAAGGTTACACTTTGTGAAACCCGCAGCGGTCAGGTAATAGTTTCGGGAACATTAACATTTAATATTCTTTATCTTGCAGATGACGAGGAAAAATGTGTAAAATCCATTACCTCCTCCTGCGAGTTTTCAAATCTTATAAAGGACAATAGTATCGGTGATTCGATGCTGACCTTTGTAGATGTTGATGTCAGCGACATAGCGGTAAACATTGCAAATTGCCGTAAGCTTACACTGCGTGCAACTCTTTTAACATCACTTCGGGTTTATTCACAGCGCAATCTTGAGCTTGTCAGTGATATAGAGGGTGCCTGCACTAAAAAAACCACTCTTTATTCAGGGACAATTTGTGCCAATGCGCAAAGCAGTGCAAGCATTACTGATTCCTTCGAGCTTTCACAGGGCAAATCAGACATCGAAGAAATATTAAAAACGGATGCCTGGGTAACTGACAGTGAACTCAAGGTCATTGACGATAAAGCTATAATAAAAGGAAATGTCCGTGTTACTGTTCTTTATAAAAGTGAGAACTCTCTTGAATACGCACAGACGGAATGTTCATTTGCACACGTTCTTGAGGTTGACGGTATACGAAGCGATATGACAAACGAATACTCAGTAAAGCTGACAGACATAGATGCCGTTGTCAGTGCAAACGAAGATGGCAGAAATAACGTGATTGAACTGTCCTGTGATTTATTATTAAGAGTTATTGCACGTTCACGCTGTGAATGTCAGTGTGTTGTTGACGCATATATTCCGCACGGAGCACTCCAGTGCAGCCACGCCCAAATCAGCGTAGAGGACATTGAAACAGTTATACATAATACATCAGATTTTAGGGAAAAGATTACTCTTCCCGCTTCTTGTCCGCCAATAGGCTCGATATACCAGACTATTGCACGACCTTTTGTCGAAAGCTGTTATACAGAAAGCGGAAAAATTCATATAAGCGGATATACTGAGGTTTATCTTCTTTATCTGAGCAGTGATGAAAATTCTCCTGTATACAGCTATAAGGCAAACATTGACTTTTCCACCGGATGCGACTCACCCGGTTGTATGCTCACCCCCGTAGCAGAGGCGCAGCTTCGTAATATAAGCTATACCATCAATGCTGAAAACTGTGTTGAAATGCGTGGAAGTGTAGATATAAATGTACAATGCATCCGTAATACCGAAGCAGAGGTTATATATGATGCAAGTATAGGCGAATACACTCCGCCTGAGCGTCCGTCAATCATAGATCTTGCGTCTCTGAAGGAAGAACACTGTGGGATATTGCAAAGGAATATGCCGTTAGTCAAAATGATATACTTCTTGCAAATGCACTTGAAAACAGTGACGATATCATACCCGGAAAGGCACTTATCATACCTAAATAACAATGCAAAAAACAGAGGTTCAAGCTGTAGCCTCTGTTTTTTTATCGTATAGGAATTTTCATAATTTTATCGCAAGTAACATTTGTCGTATTTGAACTTAGTCGGGACGCGAAATGGGTGAAGCGGCACGCTTCTTTTCTACATTATTATCTGCATTATAAATGCCGTGAACGCCGCACACACCGCAACGGTAAGAAGGCTTCTTTTAGTGTATGCAAGAACTATTGCAACTAAGCTTCCTGCCGCAGCACTTACAAAAGAGGACGTACTGTAAAGCACTGCAGGGAAGGTCATTGCCGAAAGCACCGTATAAGGCACATAATAAAGGAATGACTTTATCCATTTATTTTTTATCTTTTTTCTTATCAGCACCATAGGTGTTACACGGATAAGGTAGGTTACTATCGCCATAACCGCTATGCCAAGAATTAAATATGTATTATTCATTTTGCCCCTCCTCTTCATCTGCTATGGGGAAGAAAAATGCCATAGCAGCACTCACGGCAAGGGTGATTATAATAATTGACCAGCCGCTCGAAATACTTTTAAGTATCGGTGCATAATAAAAAATAACACTCATCAAAGCTGCCATAAGGGAAGCTATCATTACATTCTTATTCTCACGTGCAGGGGGAATTACTATTGCAATAAACATTGCATAAAGCGCAATCCCCATTGATGAGGATAATACGGGCGGCATAAATGACGTTAAAACAGCACCCGTAAGTGTGCCGAGTGTCCATCCAATCGGCGGCGTCAACACAAGTCCTGCCATATATGAGCTTGTAAGTATCCCTTTATGCTGCATAGACACTGCAAAAACCTCGTCAGTTATTGCAAAGGAAAAAATCATTCTTTTCCATATATTCATTTTTTCCTCTACACGTTGTGACATTGAGAGCGACATCAGAAAATACCTGAGGTTTATTATCAGTGTTGTCAGTGCAAGCTCTGTAAGTGCACCAAGGGCAAGCAGAATATTAACTCCTGCAAACTGTCCTGCACTTGTAAGATTTGTCATTGAAATAAGCACTGCCGACCATATTGGAAGTCCCGACAGTGCCACCGTAAGACCAAACGCCATCGAAACCGAAAAATACCCAAGCGCAATCGGAAGTCCATCTTTAATTCCCTGCAAAAATTCCTGTTTTCTCATTTAAAATCCATTCTCTTTCAGCCATTCTTTTTCCTTTTGTGAAAGCTCCGCCTTTTCAAGTAATTCGGGGCGTTTTTTTGCAGTGCGCAAAATACTTTGTTCCCTGCGCCATTTTTCTATATTTGCGTGATGACCGCTAAGGAGAATTTCGGGAACCTCACGCCCCATAAAAACGGGCGGTCTTGTATACTGCGGATATTCCAAAAGCCCGTCATAGTGACTTTCAACGCTTGCAGTTTCCCTGCTGTCAAGCACTCCCTCCACCATACGGCATACGCAGTCTATAAGGACCATACAAGGAAGCTCTCCGCCCGTGAGAACGTAATCACCGATTGAGATTTCCTCGTCAACAATTTTCTCTAAAATTCTTTCGTCAACCCCCTCATAATGACCGCACAAAACTACAATATGCTCATATTCTGAAAGCTCCTTCGCTCTTTTCTGCGTAAGTGTCTTTCCCTGCGGTGACATATATATGACGTGCGGTTTCTTCTTCCCCGCAACACTTTTATATGCATCATATATAGGCTGCGGCTGCATAAGCATACCGCCCCCTGCTCCGTACGGGTAATCATCCACACGGTGGTGCTTATCTTTAGAAAAATCACGTATATTAATATACTGCGTTTCAATAATACCGCCTTTAACGGCTCTGCCGATAATGCTTTCGCCAAGTGCGGACATCATTTCGGGAAAAAGTGTAAGTACACTGAATTTCATATATCTGTTCCTCTCTTTATATAAGCCCCTCAATCGGTGTTATATAAATAAGCTTTTGTCTTAGATCCACCTTTTCAACAAATACGGGGATATTGGGTATAAGAACCTTTTCGCCATCTTCCTTTGTGAATTCAAGAAGGTTTGCGGCGTTATTCTCAATTACGTTTGTAACTGTGCCAAAATGCGACCCGTCAGGCAGCACGCCTGTAAGCCCCATAAGCTCAAAGAAATAATATTCCCCCTCAGGGAGCTTTGGCAGATCCTCTTTTCTTGCATAAAGCTCGGTAAATTTCATCTTTTCAGCCGTATCTACATCATCTACGCCCTCAAGCTTTAAAAGAACTGCGCCCTTTTGAAATCTCCACGAAAGGATTTTTACAGATGTATCATCCTTTTTATATACGGTTTTTACTTTTTTAAAGAACGCCTCTCCATCTGTAAAATGAAGCGCCTTTACCTCTCCGCGTATTCCGTGCGTATTTACAATCTGCATAACGTATATCATTTTATTTTCCCCTTATTTGAATGAGCTTGGTGTTAAAGGCACCATACTTTTAAGATTTTCCCACACCATATATTTCGCATTACCAACAGGACAAGGAACGGGTACGGTCATAAATTTTTCTCCGGGTACTGTAACCGTATTCTTCACTTTTGCGCTTATAAGAGTATTGTCAGTATTATACTGTGCATAAACAACACTAATTTCAACGGGAGATGTTGTATTATTGTAAATCGTCGCAACACTTGTTCTTCCAAAATAACTGTCATCAACCTTAGCGATAAGAATGTCTGCGGGAGAAAGATATATGTTTTTTCCCTTTATAAGCTCTTTTATAGCTTTTTCACAGTTTATAATCCCATTTCCATAATAACAATCATAGTCTGTATCGCCAACATCCGTCGATGTCTCCTCTAAAAGCTTTCTAAAGCCTTCATCGTCGATATCCGGTTTTATACACTTGGCAATCGCCGCAAGTGCACTTACGTGAGGTGCTGCTACAGAAGTTCCAGCTGTTGGCTGTACATAAAAATATTCCTGACCGTTTTCAACCTTATACATTGCGTCAATATTCATAAGTCCGCCCGGTGCTGAAACAAACACCTTGTCATTATACTGCGAAAATTCCGAATGTTCTGAGTTACTGTCAACTGAAGCAACGCTTATAACACCATCAAGTGATGCGGGATATGCATACTGTGAGGATCCATTGTTTCCTGCTGCTGCTATGACGATTATTCCTTTATCAACGGCATTATTTATAACTCCGCTGAGAGTAGTTAAATTTTGTGGCTGGATGTCTTCTCCTTCTAAAGCTAAGCTTAAGTTAATAACGTCACACCCAGCCTTTGTTGCATAATCTATAGCAGAAATAATATCGCTAAGACTTCCTATGTTTGTCTTTTTTTCTTCATTATAGCTAAGCACACGCAAAGGCATTATAAAAGCTCTTTTGGCAATACCTGTGCCACGACCTGTATTTTTACGCGCAATAATAGAACTTACCGTTGTTCCGTGATACCGTCCTTCGGCATTATCGTTACAGACATCTTTATCTGTTTCTTTATCTGTAATATAATCATACCCATTAAGTATCTGCGACCTTATCATATCATCACTGCAAAGGCCGCTGTCAATTACCGCAACCTTTACGTCAACGCCCATTACGCCCAGATTATCGGCAAATTTTGCATTTACCATCTCATAGTTCCAGTTATCAACTATATCGGTGGAAACTTGCTCTGTTTCTACTGTCATAGGCTCAATGGCAACCACTTCATAATTCGGCTCGTAATGCTCTACAATACCTGCCTCAATATATTCCTGTAGTTCCTCCTGTGTTGCAACGGCAAAATCAACGCCGTCATTATCCTTTGCACTAAAAAGCTGCACACTGTCATTAAAACGGACAATATACGTATCCTCCTGCGCAAATGCCGTCACAGATAAAAGAAATATAAAAAGAAATGTACTTATTTTAATTTTAAGCTTCATTTTCATCATCCCTCACAACCACAAATGTAGGGGTTGATATTAAATCTACCCCTACACTCATTTTAGTATCTTACGCCTTTACAACGCCAAGATATACCTTTTCGCCATTAATGTTCCATTCTTTTGAATTGTCGCACTTTTCATCCATATTAATTGAAAGGGCAAGAACATCTTCCTTGATTTCTTCGGCATTCTTTCCAATTATTTCAGCAATTTTTTCGTTACCTGATACATAGACATTGATGTTATCCATAACCTCAAATCCGCTGTCCTTACGCATTGTCTGAAGCTTGCTGATGATTTCACGAACAAATCCCTCTTCAATAAGCTCGTCGCTTAAGCGTGTATCAAGAACAACTGTAATGCCTGCATCGCTTTCGGAGGCAAAGCCCTCAACCTGCGCACTCTCGATAAGGAGGTCTTCTCTTTCAAGGGTGATTGTGCTGCCACCTGCCTCAAGCTTGATTGCGCCATTATTCTCAAGCTCATCCATTGCACTGTTGCCGTCAACATTTGAAAGGTAATCTCTTATTGCGCCAAGGAATTTTCCGTATTTAGGTCCAACAGTTTTAAGCTGCGGCTTAAAGCTGTAGCTTGTACATTCACGAACACAGTCTGTAAATTCTACTTCCTTGACATTAAGCTCATCTGCAATAATTTCCTTATAGAAATCGTTAAGAGCACTATCTGCCTTTACAAGCATCCTGCCGATAGGCTGACGGTTTTTAATATTTGATGCATTACGTGCCGCTCTTCCAAGTACAACAATTCTGAGCACCTGCTCCATGTTATTTTCAAGCTCAGCATCAATCTTGCTTTCGTCATACTCAGGGTAATCGCAAAGATGTACACTTATCGGCGCACTTTCATCAATACTGCATACAAGGTTACGGTAAATATCCTCTGCCATAAAGGGAATCATCGGTGCAGTAACCTTTGAAAGGGTAACAAGTGCAGTATAAAGCGTCATATACGCATTTATCTTATCCTGTGTCATTTCCTTACCCCAGAAGCGTTCACGACTGCGGCGTACATACCAGTTACTCAGTTCATCGGTAAATTCCTGAATTATTCTTGCAGTTTCAGTGATTTTGTAATCTGCAAGGTTATTGTCAACTGTCTTGATAAGTGTATTGAGTTTTGAAATGAGCCACTTATCCATTACAGAAAGCTTATCATATTCAAGAGTATATTTTGTTGCATCAAACTTATCAATATTTGCATAAAGCACGAAGAATGCATATGTGTTCCAGAGAGTACCCATAAACTTACGCTGACCCTCGCTTACTGCACCGTCATGGAAACGGTTAGGAAGCCACGGAGCACTGTTCACGTAGAAATACCAGCGGATTGCATCTGCGCCGTGCTTTTCAAGCGCATCAAACGGGTCAACCGCATTACCCTTGGACTTACTCATCTTCTGACCGTTTTCGTCCTGAACGTGACCGAGAACGATAACATTCTTATAAGGTGCTTTGTTGAAAATCAGTGTTGAAATTGCAAGAAGCGAATAGAACCATCCTCTTGTCTGGTCAACTGCCTCACTGATGAAGTTTGCAGGGAAATTCTCCTCAAATATTTTTTCGTTTTCAAAGGGATAATGCCACTGTGCAAAGGGCATTGCACCTGAATCAAACCAACAGTCAATAACCTCTTTTGTACGGTGCATCTGTCCGCCGCACTCAGGGCACTTGATTGTCACTGCATCAATGTAGGGACGATGAAGCTCAATATTCTCAGGGCAGTTATCAGACATCTCTCTAAGCTCTTTAATAGAGCCGATTGAATGCTTATGTCCGCAATCACACACCCAGATGTTAAGAGGTGTTCCCCAGTAACGGTCACGGCTTACGCCCCAGTCCTGAACATTTTTCAGCCAGTCGCCAAAGCGGCCCTTGCCGATACTTTCGGGAATCCAGTTAATTGTTTCGTTATTTTTAATAAGGTCATCACGCACAGCCGTCATTTTTATAAACCACGACTCTCTTGCGTAATAGATAAGGGGTGTGTCACATCTCCAGCAGAACGGATATGAATGTTCAAACGGAAGTGCCGCATAAAGAAGTCCGCTTTCATCAAGCGCTTTGAATACTTCCTTATCTGCATCCTTACAGAACATTCCTGCCCAGGGAGTTTCAGAAGTCATTTCACCCTTTGCGTCAACAAGCTGCACAAACGGCAAATCATATGTTCTACCCACTCTGGAGTCATCTTCACCAAATGCAGGTGCAATATGAACGATACCTGTACCGTCTGTAAGTGTTACGTAGTTGTCGCATACAACGTAATATGCCTTCTTATCAGGATTTGCAAAATCAAAGAGCGGCTCGTATTCCTTATACTCAAGGTCTTTACCGATATATTCTTCGATTACCTCATACTCTCCCTTTATAACAGAGGGAATAAGAGCCTCTGCAAGAATATAAATATTACCCTCATTATTGATTTTAACGTATCTTTCGTCAGGGTTTACGCAAAGTGCTACGTTTGAGGGAAGTGTCCACGGAGTAGTTGTCCACGCAAGGAAATATTCGTCCTTAGTTCCCTTTACACGGAATTTTGCAATAGCACTCTTTTCCTTTACATCCTTATAACCCTGAGCAACCTCGTGGCTTGAAAGCGGAGTTCCGCAGCGGGGGCAGTAGGGTACAATTTTATAACCCTTGTAAAGAAGGTCCTTTTCCCAAATCTGCTTAAGAGCCCACCACTCAGATTCAATAAAGTTATTGTCGTATGTTACATAGGGGTCTTCCATATCAGCCCAGAAGCCTACAGTCTGTGAGAAATCCTCCCACATACCCTTGTACTTCCATACGCTTTCCTTACACTTTGTAATAAATGGCTCAAGTCCGTACTCTTCAATCTGCTCCTTACCGTCAAGACCGAGAAGCTTTTCAACCTCAAGCTCTACGGGAAGTCCGTGTGTATCCCAGCCTGCCTTACGGATAACCTTATAGCCCTTCATTGTACGGTAACGGGGAATCATATCCTTGATTACACGTGTAAGAACGTGACCGATATGCGGCTTTCCGTTTGCCGTAGGCGGTCCGTCGTAGAATGTATAGCACTCACACTTGGCACGGTTTTCAATACTTTTTTCGAAAATATTGTTTTCACGCCAGAAAGCACCTATTTTCTTTTCCCTTTCAACAAAATTAAGATTAGTGTCAACCTTGTTGTACATAAATCTTCCTCCTACCTATACTAAAAAAGTATTTTTAGTTACAAAAAACTTCGTCCTATGCTAAATAGGACGAAGTCACATTTTCACCTAATTAGCATACCATCATATGCGTCCCCTTAACAGAGGGACCCCCTGTCGCCACTTAATCATAATTAATCAATTAATGTACTTTCAGCAACGCAGCTCAGAAGTGATATTCACCATCGGTTAATCTGCATCAGGCTCACACCGTCCCTGATTCGCTACGCCATTTCACCGTCGGCTACTGTCTTCGTCACAGCCTTTATATGTCTGCATTTAATTATATATCCGCTTTAGTAAAATGTCAAGTTTTTATTGCAACACATATAACTTTATTTTCTGTGGTATAATTTTTTATTGAGATTTCAACAAAAATTATATTACTTGTGTTTTAATTCTGTTATTTTCGTTCATAGCGATCCTCTCCTTTTGCGGAGATGATAGCACAACCGCCCGGCTTTTACACTGTTTTCAGTCTTACCTTTTATCGGATTTCCCGACAAAACCATATGTAAAAAAACAAAGAAATTGTAAATTTTTTTCCTCTTTCCTTTTAATGGAGTGTGTTTTTGGTGGACAAATTCTTTCTGATAATGTATAATATATTTAAGGGGTGAACTGATGAAAAAACTCGTCTTTTTATTAAGCTTAATACTGACTATACTTTCGGGCTTTGCCGCACGTGCAGAGGGCGAGATTTTTTCATTTTCGTTTTCTTCTGAAAAAGAGGCACTTTCGTGGTCAGGCGGATACTTTGATGAATCTAATCCCTTTGGCGAGGGACAGAGTATTTTCCTGAATAACCCCTTTGGTGAAGTAAAAAACGATAAAGCCACACACGTACTTGACTACAGCTCAAAAATCCAGCTTGAGGAAGGAAATGTTTACACATTAAGCGGATATGCATTAAATCCGCTCAGCATACATTCCCCCTCTGTACGCACTCAGGCATCTCTTGAGGCAGGTGCAAATACTGTTATTGTAAATATAAATGGCAGCGGTGACGAATGGGCACCCTTTTCCACCACCTTTTATGCAGGTGAAACGGGAACATACAACCTTTCACTGCATTTTGCAGACGGGGCATCCGATTTTGGTTTCTTTGTAGATGAGCTTACCCTCGCTAAGACAAGCTGCATACTCTCCTCCCTCAAAATTTTAGGGCAGAATGAAATTCTTATTCCTGCAACAGAAAGTGTAAAAACATATTTTAAACCTGTGCTTATTACATCAGACGGTTTAACCGTTTATCCGCTCATTGATAAATCAATCTATGCTTCGGCATCGGCGCACGACGGGGTAATATTTAACCCTTCGGATTTTTCGCTTGCCGTAAATTCTACTGCAGTTTCAGGTACACAAATTACAATCAGCTGTACTTTGCGTAATTTCCAGAATCTTGCCCCTGCAACGCACATAGTGAAGCTTACCGATAATATGCTTGATGGCAATGATTTTGTTGGCGGGAATATTTTATGGGAAACCTCTGCAAAGCTTGAAACAATTTCGCAGGATGGAAATTCATTTCTCTCACTTCCAACTAATGACTATGGTGATTTCGGCTATTTTTCCACACTGACATATGAAACGCCGCAGCTTTTACTGGAGGGTGTTTTATACGTTCTGCACGCACGTGTAAAATCTGACAGCGACACTCCTCTTCCTGCAATATATGCAAAAAACACGGCAAAGCTTATTGATAACACGGTTTTCTTTAACATAAAAGATATATCAGGTAAAGAATGGCGTGATGTTTTCACTGCCTTTGTTCCTGAGGTGAGCGGTGTTTACAATATAGCCGTAAACCTTTGCTCAACATATGACACTACCGTTTTTATTGATGATATCCGTCTGTGCAGCGAAATCATTGCACCACAGTATATTACGCTTCATGCACCGGGAAATATTGCAATTCCCGATACCGCGACAAGCTACAATGTTTCTGCATTTGTGCGTGATCAGCTTGGAAATATTCTTGACGGAAAGAGTGTTTCTGTTTTCCTTGAAAACGCAACCGAGTCTGTCTATTTTAATCCGGAAGCAAACCTTCTTACTGTTCTTCCCGATGCTGCTGCAGGAAAATATACACTTCTTGCGCTATGCACCGATACCCCATCTATAAGTGCACGCCTTGACATTAGCATAAGCTTTGACTATGTAGGTGACGGAGGTTTTGAAAACACAGTTCCAAACGAGTGGTGGATGGTCTCCTCCCCGTATGAGGCTGATTTATATATGCGCTTTGACGGATATTCAAGACGTGCTCTGATAAACTGCTACGGCAGTTATTTTATGCTGCTTAATAACTCCTATGTTCACCTTATGGAAAATTCAGCATATGTTTTTAATTCAAATTTCTCTTCATCTGAGGATTGTACCGTTACGGCATTTATAGAAACTCTTGACGGCGAAATGCTCCCCCTTGTGCAGTTTCATATACCTCAGGGACATATGCTTGACGAAAAGCTCGCCCCTGAGCTTTTCCTCGCAGAAAAAGAGTGTGTAGGAAGACTGTTTTTATATATTGAGGCTGATAATGCGCAAAGATTTTCTGTATATGCTGATAATATATCTCTGAAAAAGGCTGCCGTAATGGCAGGAAACCCCCATATTACAGGCTCGCCGTATGTAAATGGCAGTGCACAGGCACAATTTTCTTTTCTCAATACTGTTGCACAAAACAGCGATACCTCTGCCTGCGTGGTTATGTGGTATGTTTCAGATAATGCCCAGGGACCCTACACACCTGTTGAAAACAGTGGTACTAACATATATTTTGATACTTCATTTTTCAATAAATATGTTTATTTCGAGGTTATACCCGTTTGTCCCATAACAGGCTTTTCGGGTGAAGGTGTACGCTGTGCTCCCTTTCTCATAACATATGATTATCTTGAAAACCCATATTCTCCGTCGCAGGGAAGCATAATCACCTTGCCGAAATTTGAATCCCCGGAAGCATCTTCATATTTTGAAGATACGCAAAATCATTGGGGACGTGATTATATAAACATTCTTGCCCACAATGATATTATAAACGGAAAGGCACAAAACCACTTTGCCCCTGACGAGGGTGTAACACGTGCGGAATTTGCAAAAATGCTTTCCTGCACTTTTAACATACGTCCGTATACCGATTTTAAAATGTTTAATGACGTAGCAAAGAAAGACTGGTTTTATGAATATGTAACGGCACTGAGCCTTGCAGGGATAACGGGCGGCACCTCCTCTGATATGTTTTCACCACATTCATATGTCACAAGGGAGCAGGCAAGTGCAATGCTTGTGCGTATATGTGAAAAGGCGGGTAAAAAAGTATTACCCCTTACGCACGTTTTCACAGACAAAGAAAGCATATCTTCCTGGGCAGAGGACTTTGTTTTAAAGGCAGCAGCCCTTGGAATAATTAAGGGCGATCAGAACGGTGCTTTCAGAGGACAGGACATTACCACACGTGCTGAAGCAGCAGCACTTATCGTAAGACTACTGGAGGTTATGTAGTATGACTAAAAAAATTATCAATACACTTGCCTTAATACTCTATGCTGTTCTTATCTTTGTAATTTTTGTAAGTACTCGTGATTTTTCAATTGATAAGCTTCTCTCCTACTCACCCGAAAGTCCTTTACTCGCAGCATTTTTTCTATTTGGACTTTATGCACTAAAGAGCATCAGTGTTGTTTTTCCAATTATATTGCTCCAGATAGCAAGCGGTTTTCTGTTTCCCGCACCGATTGCACTCTTAATTAACTTAACAGGTGCAGTAATTGATTTTACAATCCCCTACTTTCTTGGGAAATTTACAGGTGCAGATGCGGCAGAGAAGAAAATTGCAAAAAATCCTGCTTTAACAAAGCTTTTTGAAAAGCAGCACAAGCACGAATTTTTCCTGACATTCTTTCTTCGTGTTATAAGCTGTCTTCCCGCTGACCTTGTAAGTATGTATCTTGGCACGCTTAAATTTAAGTTTGACCGCTACCTTATTGCAAGTATGCTGGGAACGCTCCCCGGGCTTGTTCCCGCAACCTTTATGGGGCAAAGCATTACAGACCCTCTTTCACCTGAGTTTATAACTGCACTTTTAATTACAATTATTTGCTCAGTTTTATCGTTTTTAATATATTATATTTATACAAAGAAGAAGGAGAATTGACTTTTGCCAATTCTCCTTCTTCTTTGTATATCTTATAACATAGGAAATTGCGTGCGGAAAGTACGCAATTTTGCTTGTTTCAAACAAGCGAACCGACCTGCCCCCAAGAGTGGGGGTCGGGGGGCTGATGCGTTAAAAACGCTTTTTTATTTCACAATATCCTTTGCCACTTTATTTGAAGGTTTTTTTGTCATTTCAACAATTTCCTTTTCTGCCTTGGTGGTCTTTTTTGCTACCGCTTTTTTTACAGGTTTTTTGGCAGTTTCTTTTTTTGCCACAGTTTTCTTTGTCGCCTTTTTTACAAGTGAGAAGAGCCTCAGAGCGGCTTCTGTATCACCCTCAAGCATCAATATCCCGTCACCAATACTCTCTTGGGGTGTTTTCTCCCCTTTTATAATTTTTTCAAGCTCCTCACCCGTTACAATAATCTTTACATCACGGTCATAATATTCATACGGTTCTACAAGAAGCTTTCCATCAGTGATTTG
>JAFSBF010000086.1 GCA_017441965.1 Clostridia bacterium
AGAGGTTTGCAATATGAAATTCCTCTCTGAGTCTTTCTGTTGTGTAATGCTTTACGTCTTTTGCGTTTGATGCCTGTCTTACTTCCATTTTACTATAATCCTCCTTTATATAATTACCGAAAACTTCAATCTGCGTAAGTGCCGCCCACGAAAGGGGGAACACAGCCTGCTTGAAGTTTACAAGCTTGATAAATGTGGTTTCCCTTGCCTCAAAAGAAAGGGCCTGACCGTCTGCGGTTTCCTGAAATTCTGCTTTTTCAATGCTTCCGTCAGAAAACTCAACATCAATGTTTTTCCAGTATGTATCGTGCGGAAAATCTGCGCGAAGGTAAAATACAATTTTATCAACCAAAACCTTGCCGCCAAAGTCAAGCAAAAACTCCAAATCCTCACGTGCACCGCCTGCCCATGAATGGTAGGGGAAAGGTCCGTGTGACTCGTTATGAATTACGCCGTCAATTGCATTTCGTGCATAAAAGCAGGGGTTTTCCCTTGTAACAAAGTTAGCTGATGCGTGTGGGAATGACCTTGACTTTCCGTGAATATCGTGAGAGTTAAGCGATATTTTTCTGTAGGAATAAGCCTCCTCATCACTTACCTCACGTGCACAGATAATATGCCTGTCACCCGAAAATGCATCGGGAGCATAGCAACCATCAAGAACGGATTTTCCGGGGATAACAAACTCAAAGCTTTTTCCCGGACAGTAGATTATACTTTCCTCAAGTGTCTCGTCAAATTTTACTGCGATAAAGGTATCTGTGTTACTTCCTACACGAATAGAGTCGCCGTCATTATACACTGCGTTATAATTAAGTGAAACACTCTGCCCCTGTGCAGAAGTCAGCACCTCTTTATTCTTGTCAAGAACCTTAAGAGTAAGCAAAATCCCACCTCCTATACTAATTATTTATTTAATTATATCATACAAATATTGCAATGTTATTGCAATATTTAATGTTTTTATTGCAATTCTCACCAAAACAGTTATAAGTTTACTGCAAGGAACTAATTCCCTGACACTTTTTCTTGACTAAATAAAAATTTTGGTGTAAATTATAAGTTAGAAAATTTACAATTTGTTAAACAATTACTTCAAAGTATATTGTATAATAATAATCAGAAAGTTTTACGGGAGGGAAAACAATGACAGATGCTATCAATGCCGTTGAGATAAAAAATCTTACAAAGCTTTACGGCGCAAACAAAGCCCTTAATGATATTTCTTTCAGTGTTAAAAAAGGTGAAATTATGGGCTTCCTCGGACCTAACGGTGCGGGAAAAAGTACGACAATGAATATTGTTACGGGTTGTATCAGCGCAAATTCGGGCAGCGTATCAGTATGTGGATGCGACGTACTCGAAAATCCTAAAATTGTAAAGGGGAAGATTGGATATTTACCTGAAAATCCTCCGCTTTATTTTGATATGACCGTCGGGGAATATCTTGATTTTGTTTACGAGCTTAAAAAGGTTAAAAACAATAAAAAACAGCACATTGCTGAGGTAATGGAGCTTGTAAAAATTTCTGATATGAAAAACAGAATGATTAAAAACCTTTCCAAGGGTTATAAGCAGAGAGTAGGTCTTGCCCAGGCACTTATCGGAAACCCCGAGGTTTTAATCCTTGACGAGCCTACAGTTGGTCTTGACCCCAAGCAGATTATTGAAATACGTAATGTTATCAAGGAAATCGGAAAGCAGAGGACAATTATCCTCAGCACACATATTCTGCAGGAGGTTGAGGCAGTGTGTGACAGTGTGACGATTATTGCACACGGAAAAATTGTTGCACAAAACACCATTGAAGGCCTTGAGGAAGAGGCAGGCGGAAAGGATAAATATATTCTGCGTGTTATAGGTAACAAGGAAAAGGCGAGAGTTCTCCTTAGAAATATGGAAGGCATCAAAGATGTAAGAGTTATGGAAAGCAGAGAGGAAAATGTCGCAAGCTTCAGCGTTGAGCAACTTTCAGGCTATGATATAAGAGAAACTCTTACAAAGGCATTTTCTGATGCGGATATGGCTATAGCGGAGCTTCGCTCGGCAAGCCTGAGCCTTGAAGAAATATTTATTAAGCTGACAAATACTGCGGCAGTAGAAGAGGAAACAGAGGAAGTTCCCGCAAATGATGAAACTATGGTTGAAACTGCGGCAGAAGAAGCTTGGGCAGAAGAAGAGGAGGTAGAGGAAAATGAAAGCAATATTTAAAAAAGAATTTAAAAACTATTTTCTTTCGCCTGTAGGATACATATTTGTAGGTGTGTTTATGGCACTTGCATCAATGTTTTTTGCAAGCGGTATCCTCTCAACGCAGCAGGCGGATATAAGTCTGATGTTTTCTGACATCAATGTAATTTATCTTTTCCTTGCATCACTTCTTACTATGAGACTTCTTGCAGAGGAAAAGAATAAGAAGACAGACCAGCTTCTTCTTTCGTCGCCCGTAAGCATTACGGAAATTGTCTTAGGAAAATATTTTGCGGCTATGGCAGTTTTCGGAGTTACAATACTGCTTTCCTTTATATTCCCTGCAATTATGTTTGCATTTGGTGAGCCGTCGCTCAGCGAGGTTATAGGTTCATATATTGGATTTGTTCTTCTGTGGGGCGCATTTATTTCAATCGGTGTATTTATTTCATCGCTTACAGAAAGTCAGATGATTGCGGGTGTATTCACATTTGCAAGTCTTCTTCTCATATACTTCATTTCGTGGTTTGAGGCAAGTGTTCAGAATGAGCTTGCAAAGAAGGTTATTGATTGCTTCTCGCTTTTAAGCCGCTACAGTGAATTTCAGAGCGGAATTTTAAACATTGAAAATATTATCTATTATCTCAGCTTTATTTTCGTGTTCCTATTCCTTACGGTAAGGGTAATAGATAAAAGACGTTATAGCTGATAGGAGGTAGATAACAATGAAAAGAATTAAGCTTAAAATGGGAATTACCTCGGCAGTTATTACGGCAGTTGTACTTGCGTGCATAATCGTTTTTAACTCAATTGTTGCAATCATCGCTGACAAGTATCCCCTTAAAATAGACCTTACAAGAGATAAGGTTTACGAGTTTTCACAGCAGACAAAGGATGTAATGAAAGACCTTGACGAGGATATAGTTGCATATGCCCTTATTCCCGAGGGAACGCAGGGTGAGTATATTGATTATATCAAGGAATATCTTGATAAATACAGAGTGCTTAGTGAAAGCTTTGAGGTTAAGTATATTGACCCGTATGAAAACCCGTCCTTTATGAACGGATATACAGACGGTGAAACGCAGGCACAGGTAGGCTCTGTAATCATCGAGTGCGGTGATAAGTATGAAATCATAAACTTTAACGAGATTTATACGCAGAATAGCTTTACGGGCGCAATACAGATTGATATGGAAAAAAAGGTGACCAATGCAGTTATGACGGTAACAGGTCAGCTTTCAGGTGCAAGCGTATACTTTACAACGGGACACAGCGAATACAGCGGACAAAACCTTAAGTCGGCACTTTCTGCCGAGGGCTACAAGTGCGCTGACATAAATATCAGTATGGAGGAAATCCCCGAGGATGCGGCAATAATTTTTAGCCTTGCACCAATGGCAGACTTTACTGCTGAGGAGAGAGATGCCCTTGATAAATATATGGACAAGGGCGGAAAGTTTGTTCTTTTTGCAACACCGGGTATGCAGCCTATGGAAAGGATTGATGCGTACCTTGAAGAATGGGGTATAAAGCTTAATTATGACTATGTAATAGAGCTTGACCAGAACAGTGCCCTTGCATCAGGTACGGGTATGCCTGTTCCTGCCGCTAAAATGCAGGAGCATGCAATTACAACAAATCTTCTTTCATCAAAATCACCTCTTGTAATGCCTGATGCTATGAGCCTTAAAGTGGTGAAGAGTGCAAACAGTGCAGTTGTAAGTAAGCTTTTGCAAACATCTGATAAATCATATGGTAAGAAAAATATTGCTTCTACAACGATTGAAAAGGAAGAAGGCGACTACGAAGGTCCGCTTTGCCTTGCAGCCGTTTCGGAAAAAATTGCAGACGATATTAAATCATCTGTAACTGTTATAGGCTCGCTCTCTGCAGCAGAAATCGGGGGAGTTCTTACAGAAAAGGCATATCTTAACGGCGATTTTATACTTAATACAGTAAGCTATCTGTGCGGCACTCAAAGCTCAGGCTCTATAAGGGCAAAGGAAATCAGCGCACAGACTATGACAATGACACAAAATCAGGTTGTAGTATCGGCGCTTCTTCTTCAGTATGCACTTCCGCTTGTAATAATTCTTATTGGTCTTATTGTATGGCTCAGAAGGAGATATAAGTAATTATGAAAAAAAGTATCAAATCTCTTATTTTGGCGGTTCTGGTATTGTTAATTTTAGGGGGAGGGTATTTCCTTGCGGTAAAGTGGGAGCCTGCACCAAATGAAGAAAACGAAAATCTTCCTCAAAATACAACCGAATATATCCTTGATGAAGAGATAGAAAATATTGAATATGCACAGTTTAATAACGAGGGGAAAAGCTATATTATACGTAATGGGGAAAAGGCTTCAATTGAAGGCTACGAAAGCTATATTATTGATGAAGATGCCCTTTCCTCTGCGCTTAATAGTGTGTGCAGTGTTGCGATAA
>JAFSBF010000087.1 GCA_017441965.1 Clostridia bacterium
GTTGTACCTAAGTCAATACCGATAATCTTTGCCATAATATTACCTCCAAATATATTAAAAAAATTTTATAAACAACATTAAATTCGAAATTCAAAGTTCGAAGTGCGAAGTTATTGTAGATTTTTTGCCGTTGCAAAAAATCCTCCGTCATTTCGATTTTCACATTTCGCATTTCGCATTTAATTGGCTACTTTTACCATACTGTGACGAATAACTCTGTCACCAATTTTATATCCCTTCTGAAATTCTTCAACAATTATATTCTCGCCTGCCTCTTCATCATCAACGTGCATTACTGCATTGTGAAGCTCGGGATTAAACTGCTCGCCAACGGCTTTGATTTCTTCTACGCCTAATGCGGTGAGCACCTCGTCCATCTGCTTTTTAACCATTGCAACGCCTTCATAAAAGGGGTTCTTCTCTTCCGCACTGTCAAGCGCACGCTGGAAATTGTCCATTACGGGAAGAAACTTTTCCACAACAACTGCCTTCGCCTCTGGATAAATGCTCTCCTTCTCCTTAATTGTACGCTTACGGTAGTTATCATATTCGGCAAGTGTACGCATATATTTTTCGTTTACATCCTGCCACTTTTTCTCAAATTCATTTTCTTCTTCCGCTACTGTTTCTTCTGTTGCTGTCTCTTCCTTTATTACTTCTTCCTTTTCAACCTTTTCTTCCGTTTTCTTTTCAGAAGCCATTTTTATCATCCTTTCTGTCTTCGCCGTAAAGCATTCTGCCTAAAATTTCGCTTAGCTTTCCATTTATCAGTTCAAGGGAGGAAACCACCCTTGCATAATCCATTCTCTTTGGTCCTATGATACCTATTTTTCCGTGAAGCTTATCGCCTACACTGTAGGATGCTACGACAAGGCTTGTATCACGCATTGCCTCAACACCTGTTTCACTGCCGATTTTGATGCTGATGCTTTCATCCACGCCCTCACCGGAAAGCCTGAGCATATTTGACACATTTTCACGCCTGTCAATAAAGGACAAAAACTCCCTCGCACGGTCTATATTTTCAAATTCGGGATTATTAAGTATATTTGATGCACCGCCGATGTACACACGGTTTTCAGAATTTCCGAGACATTCAAGCACGAACTCTATAACAACCTTTAAAAACTCCCCGTACTGCGCCATTGCCTCATATATCAGCATCAGCCTTGCCGCAGTGAAATCGTCCGCTGCAAGACCTGTAAGCTGAGTTGATAAAAACTCTGAAATAGAGTCTATAACCTCATAATCAATATTATCACTGACATTTATGTGACGGTTTCGTACAACGCCTGCATCTGTAACAACAACAATCAGCACACTGCCCTTTTCAATCAGCATCATTCTCACATTTCTAAGTCTGCTTTTCTGTGCCGCAGGAAGCTCCACAATCGCAGGATAATTTGTCACCTTTGAAATAATGTCTGAAATTTCAGAAATTACATTTTCAAGCTGATTGTACTTTCTGTCCATACTGCGCTGAAGACTTGAAATCTCATCCATTGTCAGACTGTAGCGGTGCATAAGGGAATCAACATAAAACCTATATCCCATTTCTGACGGAATTCTGCCTGCGGAGGTGTGAGGCTTATCAAGATACCCCATTTCCTCAAGGTCAGCCATTTCGTTACGTATTGTTGCGGCACTAAGTCCGAGGTCGTGATTTTTTGCAATATTGCGTGAGCCTACGGGCTCCGCCGTCGATATATAGTCTTCTATAATAGCCTGAAGTATCGCCCTTTTTCTGTCTGAAAGCTCCATACGCTCACCCCTTTTTCTTATTGTTAGCACTCATTCTCTCCGAGTGCTAACAATAATGTACCACTACCCACGCCGAAAGTCAAGTATTATTTTCTATTATTTCAAATTTATTCATATTTAATCAACAAAAAATTATTGTAATTTACTTAGAAGTGTGTTATACTAAATCTGCGACATAAATCTTAATATTA